>JBFMGC010000002.1 GCA_040752815.1 Candidatus Zixiibacteriota bacterium | reverse complement strand
GCGGGCGGGTTCAATGTTTGTGTCTGGCCCTACTATCTGGCGCGGGGTTTGGGGGGCCCGCCCCATGACTCACTACGAGACTACTCGTCTTTGTACTTGCCGCAGATGATGTAATACGGGCCTTTGCCGATACAGGGTGGCGGTTTCACCGCTGTGCCAAAGCCCGGCAGGGAGATTAACTTCATTTTACTATCTCCTTTCATGGGATGGGGTAGAAGGTTGAACTGCTGGAACGTGATCACGTGCATGGCCGGGAGCGTAAATAGCCGCAGCCACGAGCGCCCTTCCGAGACAGGTGGGTTGTGTTCGTGCCATGTGTGAAAAAGCAATAACGACGGGACGCATGAACCGAGTCCAATCCTGTCCAAGTGGAGTATAGGTAACGGAGAGGGGATTGTCAATTCGCAACTGAAGCGTGGGCGCTTGAAACTTTTTAGATGGCAGGACCTTACGCTGCATCCCCCCTTTTTAGTTGCTTTAGTTCGACCCCGCACCTACCATCGCGGTCTGTTATGGCGTTACAGAGTGTACTATGACCGAAACGGCACCGAAGAAAGAAACTATTCTCTCCGGCATGCAGCCCACCGGCGCGCTTCATATCGGCAATCTCGAAGGCGCCCTCCGGAACTGGGTCCGCCTTCAGGACCAGTACTGGATGTATCTCTGCATTGTCGACTGGCACGCCCTGACCGCCGATTACGAAGACACCTCGGTGCTGAAAGACCGCGTTTTGCAGATGACTATCGATTGGCTCGCGGCGGGGCTCGACCCGGACAAGTGCGCGCTCTTCATCCAGTCCGAGGTCAAGGAGCACGCCGAACTGCACCTGATCTTCTCGATGCTGATTTCGATCCCGACCCTGACCCGCCTACCGACCTATTTGGAGAAGAAGAAAGAAGGCCTCGATTCATACGGCTTTTTGGGATATCCGGTCCTCCAGGCGGCGGATATTTGTGTGTATAACGCTCACAAGGTGCCGGTCGGAAAGGACCAGGAGAAACATATCTGGTTAGCGGCCGATCTCGCCCGGCGGTTCAATACAGTCTACAAAAAGGTCCTGGTCGAGCCGCAGGTGCTTTTGACCGAAATACCACTGATTCTAGGAAGTGACAATCGGAAGATGTCCAAGTCGCTCGGGAATCACATTCCGATCGACTTCACCGACAAACAGACCGAAAAAGTAATTCGCGGCTATTTTACCGACCCGAAGAAGGTCCGCAAAGGGGATCCCGGGACCCCGGAGAAGTGCCCGGTTTACCTGCTGCACCGGATTTACACGCCCGAAGCGGAGACCGAAATCGCCCCCGGCTGCCGATCGGGAGAGCTCGGGTGTGTGGATTGTAAAATGAGACTGGCGGGCAATCTCAACGCCGGCCTGGAGCCCATTCGTCAGCGTCGCGCCGAACTGGTGAAGCGGCCCGATTATGTCTGGGACGTGCTGGCCACCGGCGCGGCGCGTGCTCGGCAGCGGGCGCAAAACGTGATGGAGAAGGTTCGGTCGGCCATGAAAATGGCCTATCGGGAAAAGAAGAAATGACCGAGGAGACTCTCGACACACAAACCGACAACTACCGGGTCAATCTTGAGATTTTCAGCGGCCCGCTCGATCTCCTTCTGCACCTGATCAAGGTGGAAGAAGTTGATATATACGATATCCCGATCGCAAGGATCACGAGCCAGTATTTACGCTATATCGAGCTAATGAAAACGCTCGACCTGGAGGTAGCCGGCGAGTTCATCCTGATGGCGGCGACATTGATCCGGATCAAAACCCGGCTGCTTCTGCCGCAGGACGAGACCGACGAGGACGAGCCCGATCCGCGCGAAGAACTGATCATGGCGCTGGTCGAGTACAAGAAGTACAAAGAGGCGGGCGATATCCTCGGGGAACGGGCCAGAATCGAAGAACACTACGTCATACCGCCGTCGCCGGTGGAGCAGATCACCGGAGCGGTCGACCTTCAGCCGATGACCTCCCTGTATGATCTGATTGTCGCTTTCCGCGATGTCCTGGCCACCAAACCGGCGCGAGAAGTACATGAGGTGAACGCGCAGCGGGTGACGATCGAAGAGCGGATGCTGCGCGTGGTGCAACTTCTTCGGCAGCGCGAATCGGCCACGTTTCTCGACCTGTTTTCGGATGCTCCGCACAAGATTGTCGCGGTGGTGACATTCGTGGCGGTGCTCGAACTGGCGCGAACGCATCGTATCCGCATCCACCAGGCGCTGCCGTTCAGCGAAGTCAGAGTATATCCCGGCGAGCATATCAACGCGCCGCTGAGAGAGATTGACCTGGTTGACTATGCCAACAACGAATCGCAGAGTGTGACTGTATGACCGACGAGCAATACCGGAATTCCAAAGTTGAAGCCCTGATCCTGGGCTCACCCGAACCGCTGCCGGCGCGCCGAATTGGCGGCGTTTTGAACGACCTCACCCCGGCGCAAATCGCCTTCGCGGTGGCGGAGCTGAACACCAACTATGCGGCGGCGGGATCGAGTTTCCGCATACGGGAACTCGCCGGCGGATACCAGTTCTACATTCTGCCAGAGTACGAGGGCGTGGTGGAGAACCTGCTGACCCGGCGGCGGCAGCTTCGTCTCAGCCGCGCTGCGCTGGAGACGGCGGCTATCATAGCCTACCGCCAGCCGACCACCAAAATTGATATCGAGCACATTCGCGGGGTTGCCTCCGACGGTGTAATCCGTACGCTCCTGGAGAAGAACCTCATCCGGATTACCGGCCGCGCCGACACGGTCGGCAAGCCGCTGCAGTACGGCACTACCGACGAATTTCTCAAGTTCTTCGGGCTGGCTCGTCTCGAAGACCTCCCAAGGATGGAAGAAATCGAGGAGATGATTGCCTCGGCTGAGCCGCAGCGCCAGACCGAGATGGCATTTGTGCTTGGTAGCGATAACCAGCCGGTGAAACTGAATGTCGCCGACGGCACTTTCGATCCGGAGCGTCGGGAGCGACTTGAAGACGGCATTCCCGACGGGATCGACGAGGAACCGTCGCCTGAAAACGAGGGTGTCGCCCGGCTCGTACTGCAAAGGCAAGGCGAAGTGGCCGAATCGCCGGATGAGCCGCTCGATCCGGATGAAACTCGCGCCGAGTCCGAGCAACCGGCCGCTGCCGGAGCGGGCGACTCCTGAAGGCGAAAACCGGTGTTAGCTGGGTGCCATAACCCGGTATGTCTCTAATTCGCATTAACAAGTACCTTTCCCTGTGCGGGGTGACCTCGCGCCGGGGAGCCGATGACCTGATTACGGCCGGTCGGGTCACGCTTGACGGTTGTCCTCTCACCGAGCGGGGCACAGTGGTAAACACCGATACGGACCTGGTCAAAGTCGACGGTGTCGAGGCCAGGCCGGTGACTGAAAAAGTCTATGTAGTACTTAACAAGCCCAACATGACCATGACCACGCTGCACGATCCGTTCAAGCGACGGACAGTGGTCGACTACCTCAGGAACTTGCCTCACCGAGTCTATCCGGTTGGACGGCTCGACTATGACGCCGAAGGGGTGCTGTTGCTTACTAACGACGGCGATCTGGCCTTCCGGCTGGCCCATCCCCGATATCAGGTACCGAAGATCTATGAAGCGCAGGTGGAGGGTAGATTCGACAAAGAAGACGCCGACCGGATAAAGCGCGGGATCAAACTTGACGATGGCGCAATCGGACACGCCAAGGTGCTCATCCTGGGATACGGCGCCGATCAAACGCGGCTGCGGCTGCTTCTGACCGAGGGGCGCAAGCGAGAAGTGAAACAGCTTTGCAAAGCGGTGGGCCATCCGGTCATTCGCCTGCGCCGGGTGGAATTCGCCGGTATTCAACTGAAATCGCTCCGGACCGGGCAGTACCGTCATCTCACCCGCGCCGAGATAAGCCGCCTTCGCCAGATGGTGGGGTTGGTGTGACCTGACGCCGGCGGTGGCCCACCCGCTTGCGGGTGGGATGGGATCCGCTACCGCCCTGTGCGTGACGGTCGTCCTCGGCCACCACGTCGTGCACGCTACACGAAACCTCAGCGCCCTACCCTCGAACACCGATCGGCAGGCCTCCGTGCCTGCCGCCGAATTGTAGGTCGAAACCAGCCCGTTTCGGGCGGTCTCGACAGAGCTCGAAGAGCGTGGAGCCATCCGTCGGCAGATGAGGGCATCTGCCGGGCACGATTATGCAGCCGCCGACAGATGAGGGCCCCGCGCTTCTGCGCGGAGCCGGGCACGATTATGACGCCGTCGGCCGTTGAGACCTCCACGCGCCGGGCACGATACACGCCCGGAATCCGACATTTGCCCAACACCCTCTTCCGGCAAGAAAAAATACCTCAATTTCGGGCTTGACAAAGTCGATATATAATCGCATATTGACATGCGATTAGGAGATTATGTTATGATTTCCCGAACCGGTATCCACGCCACGCTCGCGCTCTCGTTCCTGGCCCAACTGCGGTCGGGCGAGTACGCCGGTGCGGCCAAGATCGCCAGAGAAGTCGGCGCCCCGCAAAACTACCTGGGCAAGCTGCTCAAGCAGTTGGCCGAGTTGGGGTTACTGGAGTCACAGAAAGGTTTCGGCGGCGGTTTCCGGCTCGCCCGGAAAAGCGTCCGGATCACTCTGTACGACATCCTGGAGCCGGTCGAGCGGGTCAGCAAGTGGAACGGCTGCTTTATGGGGCGCTCCCGGTGCGACGAGAATTCGCCCTGCGCCCTACACGATCGCTGGAGCCGGATTCGGGACGAATACATGGGTTTCCTAAAAGCGACTACGCTGGCCGATGTGGCCAACGGTGACGCAAAAGTACAGAAAAAGCCGGTTCGTCATCGACGACGAACTTAAATGTCAGTGTTGTTCAAATTCAATTAGTGTCAGGAGTATCGAATTATGAATCCTACAGCAATCCTATCCGATGAACATCGGGTGATAGAAGTAGTCCTCACGGCTGTCGAGCGGCTCGCAGAAGAAGCGCTCCGCGAGGGCAGGCTCGATCGTGAATCGGCCGAGAAGGCGGTCGACTTCATTCGTTCTTTCGCCGACAAATGCCACCACGGCAAGGAGGAAAACCACCTGTTCGCGGCGCTGATCGAAAACGGAATGACTAAAGAAGGCGGCCCGGTCGGGCAGATGCTTTACGAGCACGATCAGGGCCGGCAGTTTGTGGCGGGCATGGCGGGGAATATCGAGGCGGCGTCGGGCGGCGACGCCACCGCTGTGCGGGCGTTCGCTCACAACGCCGGCGGCTATGTGGAACTGCTGCGCGCCCATATCCAGAAAGAGGACCGGGTGTTGTTCCCCATGGCTGACCGCATACTCAGCGGCGACGAGCAAAACCGCCTGCTCGAGGCGTTCGGCCACGTGGAGTCTCATCACATGGGTGAGGGGACGCACGCGAAGTATTTGAAACTGGCGGTCGCACTGGCGGACAAATACGGGGTGCCCCACAAGATCGAAGTAAAAACCTCCTGCGGCTGCCATCATTAGGCGTTTGGTGTGGCGGTCATTGGGCGCGTCCGGCGGCATGCATTAGCGACGTAGCTCATAACGCCTGAGTCGAATGCGTTGGCGTGAGACGTGGTTTTGACAATTGTGTTTCGCTGAAATGCGAACAACCCACTGCGGGCGCGCTACCAGATATCAGATAGATATCGAATGATGGCAGAATCGACGACCGAGCGCGGTCCAGGGATTCTGCCCCCCCCCTTTTTTTCACTCTCCTGTCTTTGTTCTGGGCCGTTGATTATATTCGCCCGATGAGGTCTTGTGCAGGCGTTTTCGTTCTGGCCGGAGTAATCCTGCTCTCTTGAGCACTCTACGCCGAATCGAGCCCGGTTCAGCGAGATTATTTTACTTACCACTTCGATCATCCGCACTATGTCGACCTCGCCGATTCGATCCTGCAGGCAACTCGAACCCGGCTGCAAAAGCTCCTTCGCAGCGATCTCGAGTTTCAGGCCGAGGTGTACCTCGCCGCCTCGGAAGCGACCTTCGACAGCCTGATCGGGGGCCAATTCCCGGATTGGGGTGCGGCCGCCGCCATTCCCGTGCGGCAGCGGATCGTGATAAAATCGCCGGACTCGTTTCGTCTCAATCGACCCCTGCGCGAGCTGCTGGCCCATGAGTACTCCCATCTGGCCCTGGCCTATCGAACCGGGCTACACGCCGCGCCACGCTGGTTCGACGAGGGCCTGGCGATGGTGGTCTCGATGGAGTGGTCCTGGTCGGAAAATCTCACCCTCAATCTGGCGTCGGTAGCCGGGCAGTTCGTTCCACTCGAGGAAATCAATCAGGTCAATCGTTTCGACGAATCCAAAGCGCGGCTGGCCTACGCGCAATCGTACGTGGCCGTGCAGTATTTGTTTGACACATATAAGATCGAAGGTGTGAACATCTTCTTAGATCAGCTGGCGCGGGGTGTGCCGATCGATATTGCCATGATGGCTGCCACCGGGTCGAATTATGCTGATTTTGAAGAGGAGATTCGCGTATATTTGCGCCAGCGATTCAATCTGGTGGGACTGATGGCGGACACGATCTATTTCTGGCTGGCCCTGGCGCTGATACTTGTGATCGGCTTTGTTTTGAAGATACTCCGGCGCCGCAAGGTTTACCGTCGCTGGGAAGAGGAAGAGAAACTGGCGTCGACAGACTTCGACTACGGTGATCCCCGGCGGCCGGAAGAAAGCGACGATGACGAGCCATGGCGTCGCTGAAACATCGTATCGAATATCTGGCCGCCCTTTTCGGGATGGCTGTCGCCAATGTCCTGTCGGCCCGCCTGGCCGATGCCTTCGGAGCGGCGCTGGGGCGAGTGGCCCATCTTCTGCTCACATCGCGCCGCCGCCTGGCCTTTGACAACATGAAACAGGCGCTGGGAACAGAGTTGACAGATCGCCAGATTCGTGATCTTGTCAGAGGTGTGTTCACCAATCTCGGACGGACAGCAGTGGGGCTGGCTCGGTTCCGGCGGATGGACTCCAGTGATACCAAGGCTATCGTGGACGGCTCCGCTCTGGGGCCGGTGAGACGGGCGCTCGAGGCGGGTCGCGGCGCGGTGATCGTGTCGGCGCACTACGGCAACTGGGAGCTGTGCGGCACCGGTCTGGCGGCGCTCGGGTTTCCGACCCACGCTTTGGCGCTAACACAGCAGAATCCGCTGATTAACGGGCTGGTGATTAATCTTCGCGAGCGGATTGGTGTCAAGGTGTGGGAAGTTCCGGCCAATACGCGGCCGGTCTTTCGGGCGTTGCAGGACAACCACCTGGTGCTCATGATCGCCGATCAACACGCCTCCGCGGGCACGCTGGTGATGGACTTTTTCGGGCGACCGGCCGCGGTGGCGCGCGGGCCCGCCCTTTTTGCGCTCCGCTGCGACTGCCCCCTGGTACCGGTGCTGCTGCGACGAGACAATTATGATCGGCATGTGTACGTGGTCGGAGATGTCATTTTGCCGCCGCACTCGGGCGATGACGAGGCGGATATCCGCGCCATGACTGCCGCGTACTTGAGTTTTCTCGAAGCGCAGATCCGGAATCGGCCCGAGCTGTGGATGTGGACCCATGACCGGTGGAAGATCAAAGTACGGGTGAGCAACTATGCGGAGGAATCGGCGTAGAATGGATGAATGTCGTTTGGTTCGGGTAGACTGTCGTTTGGATTCGGTAGGTCGGGACCTTTACGGTCCCGACATGAGGTCTGTGCCACGTTAACGAGCCCCAAGGATTGAGGTCAGCAAGTGAGTAAATATGCTATCGGCGCTCTGGTTTTAATCATCATTGTCGGCGGGTATCTCGGCGTAAACGCGCTCTTTACCAAAGGGTACGAGATCCCCACGGTGCAGGCGAGTGTCGGCCCGCTGAATATCACGCAGCAGGCGACCGGCACGGTCGATGCCGCCCGGGCGTACACGCTTTCCGCACCGCGAATACGCAGCCTGCAGATCACCTGGCTCGCGCCGGAGGGGTCACATGTTGAGGTCGGCGACACAATAATCAAGTTCGACGCCACCCAGCAGCTGGCCGAGCTGGCCGACAACGAGTCGACTCTCAAGATCATGCAGACCACCCTCGAGCGCGCCAAGCAGGAGTACACCATCCAGAAAAAGAACCTGGAACTTGAGCTGCAGCGCGCTGAGCGCAAGTACGATGAGCAGAAGCACGAGGCGCCCCGCCTGGCCGAGGAGGCCAGGCTGGAGCTCGACCTGGCCAAGCTGAATTACCAGGGGAAACTGGACCAGTTGACGTCGGATGTACAGAAAGCTGAGCTGGAAGTCCAGCGGGCTCGCGACAAAGTCAATATCGCGCGCAAGGAACTGGAGCAGATGACGATCACTGCGCCTATCCCGGGTATGGTGGTCTATCTCGAAATCTGGAAGGGGAGCGCGATGGCCAAAGTGCAGGAGGGTGATTCCCCCTGGCCGGGCCAGGGACTGGTCAATCTGCCGGATTTGAGCGAGATGATTGTCAAGGCGGCGGTGTCCGAAGTGGACGCGGCGCGAGTGGACTCCGGGCAACAGGTGATTGTTACGCTCGACGCAGTTCCCGATCGAAAATACGCCGGCGAGGTAATCAAGAAGAGCACTCTGGCCCGAAAGAAAGATCCCAATTCCAAGATCAACGTTTTTGATATCGAAGTGGTTATTGACGACAAGGACGAGCAGCTCAAGCCGGGTATGTCGGCGGCCTGCCGCATCGTAATCGACCAAACGCCTGACCTGGTCAAGGTTCCGCTCGAAGCGGTCTTCGAGAAAGAGGGTCGGACGGTGGTTTACCTGGACAACAAGCGCGAGGCTGAAGTGAAAGTCGGCCGTCGCAACGACATGGAAATCGAGATTACCGAGGGGCTCAAGGGGGGCGAGAAGATCTGTCTGGTCGATCCTACCCTGGAAGAGCCCACCCTGCCCGGTGAAAAGGCGACCGAACCGGAATTGAACAAGGGACGGCGCATGCCCCAGGGCGAGGGCGCTCAAAGGCCGCAAGGGGGTCAGCAGCACCCGCAGGGGGGGCGCAGGCCGCGCTGAACAGGCTGACCATGGATTACAGCCGAGTCTTACAAATATCGACCGATTCGCTCACCGCGCACAAGCTCCGTACCGCCCTGACCATGCTGGGCGTGATCATGGGGGTGGCGGCGGTGGTGTCGATGTTATCAATCGGCGAGGGGGCCAAGCAGGAAGCGCTCGAACAGATCTCGATTCTCGGGATCAATAATATAATCGTCAACGCGCGGATCCCCGAAGAGACTCCCGGGGCGATCCAGTCTTTGGGGCGTTCGCCGGGTCTTTGCCTTGAGGACGGCGCCAATATCGCTCAGTTCAGTGATCTGGTGGTAAACGTGGTGCCGCAACGCTTCGAACCGATTCCGACGGTTGGTTACTCAGGCGGCGAGGCGGCGGTGCGCGTAGTAGCGACCGAGCCGTCGTTCGTCTATTCATCGTCAATCGACGTCGAACGGGGACGGTTTATCACCGAATTAGACAACGATGAGTTCTCGCAGGTGTGCGTGCTGGGAGCGAAGGCGAAGCGGGAGTTGTTTGCCTTTGAAGATCCGATCGGCAAATCGGTGCGAGCCGGGGATCTCGATTTTGTCGTGATCGGCGTGATGGCGGACAAATATATCGGCCGCGGCAAGGTTGAGGGTCTCGAACTTAAGAACTTCAACGAGGACGTGTACATTCCCTTTCGCACCGCCGCCAAGAAGTTCGACCGGGTGGTTCCCCAGGCGGAGCGGCAGATTTTCTGGCGCCACGGCGGCATGACCGAGACCGAACCGCAGCAAGCATACAACACTCCCGAAATAGATCAGCTCACCATAACTGTTGCCGACCTCGAATTCATCCCCGCGGTCAGCAAACTTGTGCAGCAGGTTCTCAAGCGCCGCCACGGTGGAGTAGAAGATTATGAAATTGTCGTTCCCGAGTCGCTGCTGCGCCAGTCCCAGAAGACACAGCAAATATTCAATATCGTGATGGGCGCAATCGCCGGGCTTTCGCTGTTGGTGGGCGGTATCGGTATCATGAACATCATGTTGGCGACCGTGCTCGAACGCACTCGCGAGATCGGCGTCCGGCGGGCGGTGGGAGCGCGCCAGAGCGATATCCTCCGCCAGTTTCTGCTCGAAGCGGTGGTCATCTGCTTGCTGGGCTGCGCGATCGGCCTGGCGGTGGGCTATATTATCTCCCGCGCGATTACTTTTTATGCCGGCTGGCCGACGATTATCTCTCTGTTTTCGATTGTTCTGGCGGTCGGCGTTTCCACCGCGGTTGGACTGATCTTCGGGATCTATCCTGCGCGCAAGGCGGCTCAACTGGACGTGATCGAGTCGCTCCGGTACGAATAACCTTTTGTCATTTTAGAGGACTTTAGCGTATGCACACGCCAAGTGTCAGTCAGGCAGTACTTCTTGGCGGCTTGCTGGCGGTCGTATTCGTACCGCCGGCCAGGTCGCGGGATTTAACCCTCCAGGAGGCGCTCGATATAGGTCTGAGCCGCACCATGCGGGGCGAGATGATCGAGGGAAATCTCGAAGTCGCCCAGCAGCTCTATTCGGCACGGCGTATCAACATGTATCTTCCGGAGATCTCAATCAACGGGTCGCTGCCCAGTTTTCGAAAGTCACTGGCCTATCAGCCGTTTCGCAATCCGCTGGACCGCCAGCCGTTCAAGACGCGCAATCTCGACTTCAGCTCGTTCATTGAGCTTAAGCAGACGCTTGTCACCGGCGGCACGCTGACCGCCACCGCCGACCTGACATCAGAGGACAACCGGTACCCGGACACACGGTACGATCCTGTGGACGAAGTGTTCGTTGACCAGTTGCGTAAACAGGGATCGTTCAGCTTCAGCCTGGCCCAGCCGCTGTTTCGGCCATCGTCGGTGAAAAACGAACTTCATAACCGTGAGGATGATCTCAAGATTGCCGAGGTCACCCGTCTCGAAGAGACCACGGCGCTCAAGAAAGAGATCACCGAAGCCTATCTCGGTACGCTGCAACTGGCGCTGCAGGCCGAGATTGCCGGAGACAAGCTCAAAAAGGCGTCGCTTCAGGAGCATATTGATTCGGCCAAACTGTCCGATGGTGTGCTGTCTGAGGAAGGATACCTGCTCACCGGTTCCGCCCGGTTGGACGCCGAGCTTGAGGGGCACTCGGTCGAAAACCAGTTGGGTGAACAGCGGCGCGAGCTGGCCACGCTTCTTGACTTTGACGCCACCGACACGCTTAATCTGGCGCTGCCGCCTGTGCCGACCCATATCGACGAGGCCACGCGGCAACGCCTCATTGCCGACTGGGAAAACGCCGCGCCTATCAAGAAGGCGGAACACCAGTACGCGAAGGCCAAACGCGAGGCTGATTACGCCGCGGCGGGCCACGGTGTGACCGGCGACCTGGCGGCATCGTATTCGTTCGGCAAGCAGCGAATCGAAACCGAGCGTGCGGTGGATGCAGACGGCGCACGAGAGACCACCGAGGAAGATGTTTCCACCAATTCGTGGACTGTCGCCCTGCAGGTCAAAGTGCCGCTCTGGGACGGAGGCGCCGGCAGCGCCGCAGTGCGGGCGGCCCGCTACCAGGCCGAGCAGGACCGGTATGAATTCACGCGCGCCCAGAGATCGGCCCGCGCCAAGATCATCAACCTGATTAACGAACTCGACGTGTCGTACCAGAGGCTGGCCATCATCAACAAGCAGATCGGGTTGGCCGAGGAACGCCTTGCGATCGCCCAAGGGCGATTTGCCGACGGCCGGATTTCGGAGTTGACCCTGCTGGAAAGCCGGACTTTCTTACTGGAGACCAGAGATCGATATCTCGAAGAACTAAAGAAATACCTGCTCAATCGGATCGATCTGGAAAGCAAGTACCTGAGCTGATGGCGGTAAAGATCATCATACGCACGCCCAATCACCTGGGCGATTGCATCATGGCGATGCCCATGGTCAACGAGACCCGCGAGGCCTATCCCGGCTCCACGGTAACCGTACTCACACCCCAGCACCTGGCCGATCTGTTTATCGGCAATCCCGGAATTGACCGGGTTCTGACGATTCCGACTGAACATGTGCACGGCGTGATCAGCGTGTTTAAGGTGAAGGAGATCATCGCACCGGGCGAATTCGACCTCGGGTACATCCTCCCGCCCTCGTTCGGAGCGGCTTCGTCGTTCAAGCTGGGTGGGGTGAAAGAGCGTATCGGGTATATTGCCGACGGCCGCCGTTTGCTTCTGACCAAGCCTCTGCCGCTGCCGACTCCGCTGAATTCGGAACATCGCTCCAAAGTCTATTTCGATCTGCTCAGGCGCGGCGCGGGGGTGTCTATCGACTATGTCAAACCGAAAATCTTCCTTAGCGAAAACGACATCACCGGTGCCATGAAACTTCTGGGCGGTTTCGGTATAGCCGAGTCCGACAAGTACGCGGTGCTGGCATTTCGCGCCGTAGCGGAATCGCGCCGCTGGGGAACCGAGAATTACACTGAGCTGGCGCGGCGAATCATCTCCCAGTGCGGAATCAAAGTGGTATTGGTCGGTACCGAGGAAAACCGGAAATCGGGCGATGATATTGTCGGGGCCGCCAAAACAACCGAGGGGGCGATAGTCAACCTGGCGGGGAAGACCTCGCTGCGTGAGCTCGGCACTATTTGTTCGCGAGCCGTGGTGTTTGTCGGCAACGACTCCGGGCCTGCGCACCTGGCGGCGGCGGTGGGGGCGCCGATCGTAGTATTGTCGGGAGCCGACGATCCGAAAGAGACTTCGCCGATGGCCGGTAAAAAGCGGATGATCTATCGCGAACAGCTCGAGTGTATCAGCTGCGTGAAGAACAAGTGTCCGCTCAAGGGAGGTGATTTCATGCGCTGCATGAAGGAGATTACCGTGGACATGGTGATGTCCGAGTTGAAGACCCTGGTTCAGTAGCAGGTGGGAGTTGCCGGGTCTCAATGTGCGTGATGTGTTGGCGGCGCCGACCGGGGGGCGGTAGTCAAATTCCTACCGTTCTTGTTGCGTAGAACACTCGACAGCGGTATTACGGTTGGTGGTGCGCTGTGACCGCACAATCGTGGGAGCAGGGATTATGGAGCGTATCAAATGTTTAAGGAAAATCTGCTGTCACGCCGCGGATTCATCGCCTGGGGCGCCGGTGCGCTCGTCGCGCTGGCGAATTCGCGCGTTTTGGGAGAAACTATGAGCAGTAGGAGCACGACACTGATTTTGGGCGGCGGGTTTGGCGGTATCGCAGCCGCGCGCCACTTGCGTCGAATCCTTCCTGACCGGCACGAGATCACTCTGGTCAGCAAGAGCCGCACGTTCCAGGTGGGCGCCACCAAGACGTGGGTTATGCTTGGCGAAGTCGATCCCGCGGCTGTCGCCCATCCTCTTGACACTCTGGGCGCCCACGGGATAAAGGTGGTTTATTCGGAAGTCGAGGGAATAGACCTTGAGAACATGCAGGTGAAGACGACGGACGGCGCGCTGAAATCGGACTTCCTGGTCATCGCCCTCGGCGCAGAATTGACTTTAGCATCGGTTCCAGGTCTGGGCAGTGCCGCCGAAACGTTCTATACCCGCGGCGGTGCAATCCGATTGCAGGAAACGCTGCGGCGGTTTGATGGCGGTCGCATTATCTTGTTGATTCCACGAATCCCTTTTCAGTGTCCCCCCGGACCATACGAGGCAATAATGCTGTTGCACTCGCACCTGGGAGATCGCGGGTTGCGTGCTAAATCGCCGCTCGATGTCTTCACGGTCGAAAAGGCTCCGATGGCGACCGCCGGGCCGGAGATCGGAAGGTACATCGTGGAACGATTGAAGGAACGCAATATCGGATTTCATCCCCAATGCCAAGTAGATCGGGTCGACGGTGAAAAGAAAGAGGTGGTTATGTCCGATGGCAGCCGCGTCGCCTACGATCTTCTGATCGCTATACCGCCGCATGTGGCTCCGCGGGCGGTAAGGGACAGCGGACTCACCAATCAGGCAGGGTGGATCCAAGTGAATCCCGGCACTCTTGAAGTGGCTGAATCGCCGGTACCGGGACGTGTGTTTGCTGTCGGCGATGTTACCAGCTTACCCCTCCCTGGGCGATTCGTGCCGGATATGCCACTGGTGTTGCCTAAAGCCGGAATCTTTGCCGAGCGCCAGGGCGCTGTGGTGGCACGGCAGATCGCGTCCCGGCTAAACGGTAACGAGCCGGTGGAGAAGTTTGATGGAACCGGGTTTTGCTATATCGAGTTGGGTGGCGGGTTGGCGATGCGGGGTGACGGTAATTTCTTCCAGATGCCCCACCCGTCGATGTCTCCCCGAGAGCCAAGCGCAGCGCAACTGACGGATAAGAAAGCCTGGATTAACGACTGGATATCGACTTACCTCTAAACTAAAGCGGCGGCGGGATTCAATCTCAGCAAGGCGCTTCAGTCCCCCCGGAAGAACTGGAAGTAGGCGAGTACGGCTATTACCAGTGAGAAGGCGATGCCGCACAGGAATCCCGTTCTGAATGTGTCCAAACCCGCAAAAAGAGATTTCTTCTTTTCCGACCGAGCTGCCAGATCAGCATGGCAGTGCTTGCATCGCACCGCGCCCGAGGCTATCGGCTCCTTGCAGTAGGGGCATTTGGTCGTTTCTTTGGCGAGTGACATAGCCCAAGATGACTTTTGATCGGCGGCTGAATCAACCACAAAACGTGGTGTCGGCGCCGCCACGGCGCGCCGGCCGCAACCCGTAAGTCCAAGACTGTCGGGCAGGGTCGCCCGACAGCGCAATTGCGAGCCGCCCTCTGGCGAGATCACGGTGCGTGGTGGACGTCCCCGTCCACCACGATTTGCCCGTCGAACGGCTCACTTGGCGGCGGTCCGGGTTTTTTCGTCTAGGCGACGGCACCCTTCCATGAGCAAAGCCTCATTGGCGGTGTCGTTATTCGGTTCCGGCAGAGCTTCCGGCTTTATCGGCCGCACCACCCACTTGCCGGATCGCCAGGTCACGGCCTCATACACGGCCTCAGCGCCAGATTTGTCCCCGCACTGGGCGAAGATGATCTTCCCCTTGTCAAGGCAGATAGTCAGCTTGCCTTCCTCGGAGGCGACTCGGATCTTCGCGGTTCGCCCACCCGGTCCCATGGCCTGCAACAGATCTACCAGATTCATGTCTTCGAGATTACCGGAAGTCACTGTAGAGCTGTCGCTGTCGATATCGCCCTGACCCGCCTGCTGGGCAAAGCGGGTGCGAAGCTTGTCCAACTTGACCACGAGAAGGTCGAGCGAGTTCTCGATCGGGATGACATCTTCAAGTCCGAACTCGAGCATGGCCGCAAGGTCTGACGCCGCCTGCCCGCCGGAAATCAGGAACGTAGGCACGGACTTGAGATCGACCCCCTTTTTGGCCAGCCCGGAAACCAGTTGGCGCGCTTTAGCGGGCGAACCGGACTGTAGCAGGACCATCATGTCGGGTCGGGAACGGTGATACATCTCGACAAACTTCTCGGTACTGCCCATCGATACGGGCCGGAAACCCTCCTCCTTAAGCCGCCCCGCGATAGCGCTAAGATAGTCCATGTCCTCACAGTACATGAGAACCTGGCTGAACGTGCCGGCCTGCGCAGAGGATTCGTCGAGAATCTCCTGCTCGATCAACGCCAGGAATGCAGTGGTGACCTCGCGGAGAAAGAGACGGCCGGTCATGGCCTCGAGATTGCCGCGCACCAGCTCGAATTTATCGAGTGAGAGGCGCTTATCGAAAGTGACATTCTCACAGAACACGTCCACGATAGTGAGGATATTGCCGCCGAGCGGCTCTATGGGCAGGCGCTTGGTGTATTTCTGTTCGAGGTCGATATACATCGAGCGCAACATGCCTACAATCAGCGGCGGATAGCTGAGTGAATCCAGGAGCTTGGCGGTCATCTGTACACGAGTGCGGCAGTCGGGCGCCGACTTGGATTCGCCGTAATAATAGCGTGATATATCATGCAGGTAAGCGGCGTTGACTATATTGATACGGTCCTTGTCGGGCAGACCGAGTTGCTTGCAAAGGCGGTCGACGTATTTGCCTACGACAACGGCATGGTTCTGGGCCGACGGCTCGCGCGGCGCCAGCAGCGACGTGAACAGTTGGGTGTTTTTGACAATCAGGTCCTCGGTGTCACGGTAGCCGGATTCATGCAAAAGCATCCGCGCCACTGACTCATAGTAGCGAACACGGGTACGCGGCGACACTTTGCGCAGGCGATCGATCAGGTCGATATAATCGCCGGGTACGGTATCCCGGATGAACACCGCGCAAAACGTCTGTTTGCCGATAAGCCGAATGGCATCATCGGCCGAGTCGGAGCAGACCACGCGAAAGTCATCCCGTTCGAGCGCCGCCACCAGCGGCCGGTCGGCATCGAGGTCGTCGCTCACCAACAGAATCGCGGTGCCCTCAGCGGCGAGCCGGACGGCAACGTCGTCGGCTGACTCAGTGGTCGACGTCAAAAGCTCCGACGCGTAATACTGAGTCACGGCGGGGCGCAAAGACAATTCAGCCGCCACGCACAGGCGAATCTTCTTGCCGCCCGTGACGAACTTCAGTTCCTCGATCAGGTCTTTGTCTTTTGGGTTTTCACATGCGATGCTGAGGGTGTTGGTGGCCTTATCATACGCGAACGGGATGACCGTCCGTGCCACAGCGAGATTGGCCGGCAGCATACGGACGATATCCGGGGGTATAGCCACCCGCGACAGGACGACGGTCTCGCAGTTGAACTGCCTGGCCAGAGCTCCGAGAAGTTGCTCCTCGGTCACATACCCTAGGCGTACCAGGTGGGAGCCAAGTCGACCGCCATGTTCCCGCTGATACTCGAGGGCAGCCTTGACCTGGTCCTCGTTGACCAACCCCTGCCACAACAGGATTTCATCGATTCGCAGCGTGCTGTGTTTCCGGCTCATAATTCAATGTCGTCCCGCTTTGCTGTCCGGTGGTCGGTCCGTCCCTGTAAGTAGGGAAATGCGTTTATTCCCCGGTGCCTTCCGGCGCCGACCTTTCGCCTATCTCTCATGTAATCGGAATCTTTAGCGGCCAATACAGAGGAAACAGCTGCGCGATTATTGAACAGGCCGGAACTCGCGTACAGTTAGATCGCTCGTGCCGTACGCGTGGGCGAATCAGTTGGAGCGGGCGGTCAAGTCTCGGTCGACCGCGTCGTAGGCTCACTCCGTCTGGAAGTCGGCAACGAGGAGGATTTCTCGCGACTCGGTCAAGATCAGATGAAACCAGTTTTTTCGCCTGAGGTGGAAGACCGCCCCTTCCCATATCGCCGGCCAAGGGCCGGAACTGTATGTCTGACATTATCTTGACACGACCGGAAAAGAGCGGAAATGGCCGTATATTAACCTTGACAGGGGGTTTGGGAAAATTTTGATTTGGGGCCGTTTGTGCCCTGAGAGTGTTCCTGGGGGCGGTCGATTTTCAGTTGCCTCCTCAGCCACATTGTTTCGGGACACAGAAATGATAACGAGAACCATAAGTTCTTAGAGTACCGAAACATTTGCTTGCCGGCGAAAGCCCAGACGTAAATCGATGTGAGCTTTAGCCGGACGGACTAGCACAGGCCGGACCGACCCTGTTGATGTCCGTAGAGTTTAACCCAAGCGTCCAAGAGGATGGTCGGTCGAAAGGAAACAACATATGTTAACGCGTGTGTCGTCAATCCTGGTGGCACTCGCTGTCGCCCTTCTGGTCACGGGTTGCGCCAAGGCCCCGCAGGAAGAGCTCAAAGCCAGCGAAGATGCAATGGCCAACGCTCAATTGGCTGAGGCCCAGGATTACGCTCCGGCGTCGTACCAACAGGCGATGGATTCTCTCAACGCCGCCAAAGTCGAGATTCAGAATCAAGATTCCAAGTTTGCTCTGTTCCGCGGCTATGGTCGGGCGAAAGAACTCCTGGCTGCTGCTCAGAGACTGAGCGACCAGGCGGTGACCGACGCCCAGGCCGCCAAAGAGCAGGTTCGTCTCGAAGACAGCACGTTGATCGCTCAGATCGACGGTCTGTTCGTAACCGCCAAGGACGCCCTGGCCAAGGCCCCCAAGGGGAAAGGCACCAAGGCCGACCTGGAACTGATAGCGTCCGACCTCGCTGCGGTTGAGCAGGCTCATGCTGCTGCGCTGGCCGACTACAACGCCGGCAAGTACCTCGCTGCGAAACCGAAATTCGAGGCTGCGGTATCACAGTTGAACCGCATCATCTCGGACATCGAGGCCGCCAAGGCCAAGGCATCGGGGAAGCGGTAAGATAGTACTGAACCGCAAAAGACTGCCATAAGCGGAGGGTTGCCTGGAAACGGGCAGCCCTCCGCGCAGTTGTAGGAGCCAATGAGACCACGGATGACACCGGGCAAGAAGCGCTGGATCTTTGCGATATCGATACTCCTCCCCCTCCTGCCGGCCGTGGCTTGGATGGCCGCCCTGCATTACCGCACGCCGCCACTGGGGAGTCTCCACAGGGCATACCGGGCGATCGATCGCGCCCGGCTGGCAGGCGCCGAGAAGCACGCCCAAGCTAAGCTGCACGACGCCGAGTTGTTCCTAAAGCTTGGCGAAGATGCTCTCCAGGCGGAAAACGCCTCGTGGCATCCCTTTGGGTCATACCGTTTCGCCGATTCCCTGCTCACTCTGGCGGCGGTCAAGGCAGGCATAGCCCGCGAAGCCACGACGGACATCAAGGAGGCCGCCCGCGATGAAGTAAGCAAGGCGCTCTCGGCAACCGAGCGCGAGATCGACGGCTGGCGGCGTCGTTTGGACAGCGGTCTGGCGCCCATGGACTGTCAGCATCTGCTGACTGCGGCCAGTACGAGTCTGAATCTCGCCCGCGATCTGACTGTCAGGAACCAGCACCACGAGGCAGAGTCGCTGCTGCAGACTACAGATTCGCTCATCGAAAGACTCGCCTCACACTACGAACGCTACCAGACCCAGAACGAGGAGAACCTCCGTCATTGGAACGCCAACGTCCGCCGAACAAAAGAACACTCCCGCAAGACCGGCGAGCCGGCCATCATAGTCGACAAGACCGCCCACAAATTGTACTTGATTCTGAAAGGCGAAGTGGCCGCAATCTACCCCTGTGATCTGGGTTACAAATCGGCCGTGCAAAAGAGGGTGTCGGGTGACGGCGCCACCCCGGAAGGCATGTACCGCGTCACTGAAATCAAGCGTTATAGCAAGTACTACCGGGCGCTGCTTCTGAATTATCCCAACGAGTCGGACCGGCAGCGCTTTCGGCAGGCGCAGCGCGACGGCACGATTTCGAAGCGGGCGCGGATCGGCGGGCTAATCGAAATCCATGGCGATGGCGGTCAGGGCAAGGACTGGACCGACGGGTGCGTGGCCGTCACCAATGAGCAGATGGACAAACTGCTGAAGTACGCGGTAAAAGGTATGTGGGTGACAATCGTACGCATGACGGAGCCGCTGCCGTGAACAGATGGCTGGTAATCATACCGGCGGGTGCAATTACGCTGGTTTTGCTTCTGATGGGGATCCTCCTCTGGACTTCACAGGAGTCGTTCGTGAGTCCACTCCAAACGTCGGCGAGCTCAACGAGCAACGAAAGCGCCATTACCGACAAGACCAAGGGCAAATCCAAACCTAAGAAAACGCGCAGCAAAGTACCGTCGGGGCGGCTCAGGCTCACCAAGCCGTATGTCGTGATCGACCGCTACGCCAACCGGCTGTACTACCGAACCGAAGACACCGTGCTGCTCAGCGCGGACTGCTCCACCGGCTCCGGTGCGGAGCTGATCGACACCCTCACCGGTCGCCACTGGAAATTCGATACGCCGGTGGGTGTCTTTTTCGCCGACAGCAAACTCGAGGGTCCCTGGTGGCGCAAGCCGGACTGGGCGTTTATCGAGGAGGGTGAGGAGATCCCGCTCACCGATGAGGAGCGCATGGATCCGTATGTTATGGGGGAGTATGCGATCGGATTCGGCGACGGTTTCTTTATCCATGGCACGCTGTACGAGCGTCTGCTGGGGGTGAGTGTCACCCACGGGTGTGTCAGGCTGGGGGAAAAGGACCTTGAGTATCTCTACAATCGGGTACAATACGGAACATATATCTTCGCATACTAAGTCGTTCTTGAGGATTGCCCGTGTAACGGTGCCGGCTTTTCTGTTGCTCGCGGCACTGACTGGGGCAGACCCGGTTTTCGCCCAGACCAAAGGGAAAACTCAGCCGGCCAAAACACAGCAAACCAAAACCCCGCCCACCCCGGAGAGCGAATACGCCGCCCGCTACAAGGGAGCCGAGGCCGCCCTCGCCGGCGGAGACCGCCCGTATTTCATACTCGATTCCAAGAAGCTGCGGCTGCGTCTCAAAATCCGTGGCGCTACGGTGAAGGACTATTACTTCAAGCTGGCCGACGGCGACTCCGAGGACGTCAAGGATTTTTGCGAGCTGGCAGGGTCAGGAGATTCGGTTGCGAAGGCTATGGTCCGCCTGCACGTGTTCGAATCCGAGCGGCAGCTCAATGATACCGTGCTCGGTATCGTGGCGGGGGCGACCACCGCACCGGCCGAGCTGATCCAGCGATACCGTCCCGAACGGCTGACAGTGACTTTCCAGGACAGACTCGTGCTCGACGTGCGGGCACTGGACATCAACGGCACGGAATCGTCATGGTCGGCGAACCTGGCGGAGAGACTGCGGCTGTTTGCCGACGATCTACTCGGCGGTGAGACGCTGACCATCTATATCCCTCGCGATGACGCCATGTCGTTTTATGGCGCCTGCCAGAACGCGCCGCCGCTTCTGGTGGCGCCCTGACGCCATTCCGTCAACCGTTCGTGCCGGTGGGCGGCAGACCCCTTGATCTCCTTCACGAGGCAACCCTCTTGGGTTGGACGGGTTTGACCGTCAATTTGGCGGCAAATTCTATCACTATGCCAGAAGAAACTCTTGACAACAGTTTCGGCCTAAAGTATATTAGCATATACTTAAGTAGATCGGAGTTAGGATGAGCCGTGTGAGTACAGCAGAACTATTTAAACTACTGTCGGTAGATAAAAGGATAGAGATTATCGAACTTCTCAAAAAGAAAGCCATGAGTGTCAACGCTATGGCCGAGGCTCTGGGAACGACGCAATCAGCGGTATCCCAACACTTGCGAGTTCTTAAAAGCGCCGGTTTTGTAAAGAATGAAAGACGAGGATATTGGATATATTACTCCTTAAATCGAGATAGCCTTGAAAGATGCCGTCAAAGGCTCAACCGCGTGTGCACCTGTGGCTGCTTAGGAAAACGTGTCAAGATGGAGCGGCCGCAAAAAGAGCCGTACAAAACAAAGGTAGGGTGAATTTTTTCCCCCATATAAATAAGTAACTACGCATAGACTTAATCGGAAAGGAGGTGAGAGGCATGACAAGGGACAATAGAGCATCTAAAAAGAAGAAGCCGCAAGTTAAGAACGACGCTAAGAGCTCCTGTGGTTGTGGTTGCGTTCGGCCCGTGAAGACAAGGTAGACAGGAGCTTTGGTTAAGGGAGGGCGGGTTATCCAAGACAATTCGCCCTCCCGGTCAAGAAGTGCCTGGAGGACAATATAATTCCCGTAGGTCCGGACCCTTGCGGTCCTGACATCTTGGTGTCAGGAGGATAAACCTCCTGACCTACAAGGCTGGGCTAATCCGCCTCACCCCACCGGCTGCGGGACGGACACCAGCGGCTCGAAACGGGCCTGGAAGAAACGGAGTTGCTGAGGCTCGAACGTGAACTTCAGACCCTTGATTTGATCGCGACGCTTGTAAAGCTGCGCGATTCCCTCGGCGGTGTAATCGAGATGACTCTGCGTGTACACGCGCCGTGGAATAGTCAGCCGGACCAGTTCGAGTTTCGGGCGGCGGTTCTGGCCGGTCTCCGGGTTGCGCCCCGATGACACATTGCCACGTTCCATAGTGCGGACGCCGGTCTCAACATAGATTTCCGCGGCCAGCGCCTGTGCGGGGAATTGATCCTGATCGATATGGGGTAGGAACCGTTTGGCGTCGATAAAAATCGCGTGCCCGCCGTGCGGAATGACGTGCGGGATGCCGTATTGGTTCATCAGTTCACCAAGGTAGTTGGTCTGCTCGACTCGATAGCGGATGTAATCATCGGTGGTCACCGCCTCGCGAATCCCCTGCGCCAGCGCCGCCATGTCACGGCCGGCCAGTCCGCCATACGTGTGCAGCCCCTCGTAGATGACCACCTGTGCCTTGGCGTTGATGTAGAACTCCTCGTCGTTCATGGCGAGGAAACCGCCGATATTGACCAGGCAGTCCTTCTTGGCCGAACAGGTACAGCCGTCGGTGTAGGAACAGATCTCCTTCACGATCTCTTTCACCGACTTGTGGGCATAACCCGGCTCGCGCTGCTGAATAAAATAAGAGTTTTCGATCGTGCGGGTGTTGTCCAGCATGATGGCGATGTTGTACTTGTCACAGAACTTGCGCAGCTCGCGAAGATTGGCGATAGAAATCGGTTGGCCGCCCGCCATGTTCACGCAGGTTTCGTAGCTGATATACGGTATCCGGTCGGCGCCGACTTCGTCCACCAGCCGCTGCATCTTGGCGATATCGACATTCCCCTTGAACGGATGGTTGCTGGTGGTGTCGTGGGCTTCGTCGATGATGACATCGACAAACTTCCCGCCTGCCAGTTCCTGATGCAGACGGGTGGTAGTGAAATACATGTTTCCGGGGACATAGTCGCCCGGACGGATCAGCAGCCGCGACATGATATGCTCCGCGGCGCGCCCCTGGTGGGTCGGGACCACGTACTTGTAGCCGAACACGTCGCGGATAGTCTCTTCGAGATCGTAGAAGTTCTTGCTTCCCGCGTAGGCCTCGTCGCCGAGCTGAAGCGCCGCCCATTGGGCATCGGACATGGCCGACGTGCCGCTGTCGGTCAGGAGGTCTATATAGACATCCTCGCTCTTGAGCAGAAAGGTGTTATAGCCCGCTTCCTCGATCGCCTTGCGGCGATACTCGCGGGTGGTCATCTTGATCGGTTCGACTGTTTTGATCTTAAAGGGTTCCGGTATGTACTTCATAGTTGTCTGTGCCTCATCGCTTCCGGCCGCCGATGCTGAGTAGACCACTATCGGCGCCTGCTGCCAATTCTTTCCGTCGCAATAAAATCGTTACAAACCGGCCCGTAAAGCGGATTTGTGACGCGCCGATTGGCCTTCTGCCCTTGCCAGCCAGATTAGCAGTTCTTATTTTGATATCAGGCTGCTTCTGCCTGCGATCGACGCACTACCTTGTTCCTGAAGCAGACGGCGCTTTGTCGAGGCCGAACTGGGACCACAGGCTTGAAACTAGAGCAAAAAAGTATGGAATCGCTTAAATCACTTACGTGGTATCGCGACCGCGATGCCGCTCGCAGGGGCGAGCCGGGAATCGTTCATTCGTACATGGCGAGCGAAGCCACTGTCCTGCATCACCTGTCGGGTGCGCTGGATCCGGTGTGGCTGATGGGAAGCAGTGGCTTCGCTTTTCGCATCATGGCCTCTCCAACCCTTTGTCCGAGCGCCATGAGTGTGTTCCAGTGGAGAAAAGTCCTACCCGAGGCATTCGAGCAAGTTGGCTACGGCTGCACCCACATTTCACGATTGTGGGATGAGGGAGAAAGCGACGCGGAACGCCGCGAGGAAGCCCACAGGTGCATTACCGAGTCCCTGGATTCCGGGGTTCCCTGCGTGGTCTGGGATATGCACCAGAGCGAATGGGGGGTCATCTCAGGGTACAACCACCGCCTCCAGGTGTATTTGGGACTAAGTTATCTAGGCGAGCCGGTGAGCCTCCCATTCGACAATCTGGGTCGAAACGGTATTGACATTCTATCAGTGATCATACCTGGAAACAGAACCTATCAGTCGAAAAGCGAAGCGGTACTCAGGGCGCTCCGCACGGCTGTTGATCATGCCGACCAGCGCAAATGGAATGATCGCCCCAAATACCAGGACGGGCCGCTAGCTTATGACGCATGGTCGACTGCGCTTGGCCGCTGGGCCGATATCGTTGAACGCGGTGACCCGGACCGGATCGGTGTCGACATTTGCGCACATGCGCGCTATTACGCCAGCCACTACTTTTCCGCCCGCTGCTACGCGAGGGAGTTCCTGGCAAGCATCGCAGGAGATATTTCAGATCTGGTGAGAGCGACCAAGTGCTTTGCTGATACGGCCGTCTGCCTGAGACCGGTCTGGAATGACTCACCTCGGTCCCGCGACGCGGAAAGCGTTGTCCTCAAAACTCTGTCGTCAGCTGTCAGGGATGCAAAGGCGGCCGAATCCGAAGGTATAGAGTACATAAGAAACTACCTGGCGACGTGTCAGTGAGTGCAGTCTCTCTTGATGGAGTGCATAAAGATGGTCCGACTTTTTATAGCCCTCCCGTTACCGCACGAGGTTGAGATCGAGCTTGACCGCTTGCTTGCTGTTTTTCGCCCCAAAGGACCCGATGTAAAGTGGGTGCCGGCGAAAAACATCCATCTGACGGTCAAGTTTCTTGGCGACACCGACCTGAAGCTGGTGCCGCGGATCACGACGGCGATTAACCAAGTGGCCTCTCACTTCCAACCGTTCGAAACGAAACTGGACCGGGTGGGCGGCTTCCCGAATCTGAATAGACCGCGAGTGATTTGGGTGGGAGGGTCTGCGCCGCTTGAAGGTGCCGCGCAGATGGCGCGGGAAATCGATCACAGGATGCATGAGCTACGATTTGAGAAAGAGAAGAGGCCGTTCAAAGCGCATCTGACCCTGGGGAGGGTGCGGGAGGGTCGCCGGGTGGATGATCTGGCGGCCTACCTGGATTCTTTTATACCGCGGCCGATTCCGACAAAGCTTGACCGTTTGGTGCTTTTCAAATCGACTCTGACACCTCAAGGGTCGATTTACGAGCGATTACACGAGGCGATGCTGGGGCAGGCAAAATCCCAAGAGTAGGATGCCAAATCTCGTTTCTCCTCGTGAGAGTGTGGTCTGGCAATAGCAGCATAAGGAGCGAGCTCTAAGTCTATTACATATAAACAGTTATAGGCCTCTATATAAGGGGCGGCGCCCTTAGACTCCCCACTTTCATTTGTGTCAACCCGCATTTTCACTGACAGGATCTGACAGTGGTCAAAATGATTATTGGGGCAGGCGCAAAAGTGATATATTTGACCGTTCGTATAGACGAACTTTCGCGTCATGGAACGAGGTAAGATCCAGCTTAAGAAAGGCAGGTCGGAGATGGCCCAGTCCTCATCAACCGCGGCCGACCGCAAAAAAGCGCTTTCCGCCGCGCTCACGCAAATCGAACGCTCCTTCGGCAAAGGCTCTATTATGCGTCTTGGCGACGGCACCGTGCTCGAAGTCGAGACTATCCCCACCGGCTCGATCGGGCTGGACCACGCCCTGGGCGTAGGCGGGATACCGCGCGGGCGGGTGATTGAGATTTTTGGCCCGGAAGCGTCGGGCAAGACCACGCTGGCGCTGCACATGATCGCCGAGACCCAGAAACTGGGCGGGCAGGCGGCGTTTATCGACGCCGAGCATGCGCTCGACGCGCAGTATGCCCATGCGCTGGGGGTCAACACCGAGGATCTGTTGGTGGCCCAGCCCGACAGCGGCGAGCAGGCACTCGATATCACCGAGACGCTGGTCCGTTCCGGTGCGGTCGATATTATCGTGATCGACTCGGTGGCGGCGTTGACGCCGCGCTCGGAGATCGAGGGTGAGATGGGCGACGCGCACATGGGGCTTCACGCCCGGCTAATGTCCCAGGCGCTGCGGAAACTGACCGCGATTACGTCCAAGTCGCACACGGCGATTGTCTTTATCAACCAGATCCGCATGAAGATCGGGGTGATGTTCGGCAACCCGGAGACTACCACCGGCGGCAACGCGCTGAAATTCTATGCGTCGCTGCGGCTTGATATCCGCCGTATCGCGGCTATCAAAGACGGCCAGGAAGTGGTCGGCAACCGAACCCGTGTGCGGGTGGTGAAGAACAAAGTGGCGCCGCCGTTCCGCGAGTGCGAGTTTGACATCATCTACGGCAGGGGTGTTTCGCGTTCGGGCGAACTGCTCGATATGGCGGTGGAGCGGAACATTATCGAGAAGTCCGGCGCCTGGTTCAGCTACGAGGGGGCGCGACTCGGCCAGGGACGGGAGAACGCGCGGCAGTTTATCGAGACCAATCAGCAGGTATTCGACGAGATTCTGGCGAAGGTGCGCGCGGTGCCGAGCGCAAAGCCGGAGGCGGCCGGCAGCCGCCCGGCGGACTCGGAGGAAGGCGCCGAAGGGGAGTTTTGAGCAAGTTGGTGGCAGAAGGATTGTAGGGCGGGGGCCGCTTCGATGCCGCCATTAATCAGTTTGTGAATTTGTAGATTGTGTTCACGGGTAGGGTGCGGCGCACTCGATAAGTAGCTCGCCAATCAGTATTGGGGCCACCTGTTTGAACTTGATATGCCAATTTGGAATATCAAGTTGTTCTGGAGCGCGCCGGGTCGTGGTGGATGAGGACGTCCACCACGCACGGGTTATTTGCCCATCCCCGCTTCGCTAGTCCAGGTGCGAGGCAATACCACCCTCGCCCGCTCGGTTGACACCAGCCGGCCAACCGCCTACCTTGCTGGTTCATGAACACGCCCAACCTGCTCACCCTCATCCGCATAGGCCTGGCGCCAGTCTTCATGTTTTTCTTCCTGGTCGACAACTTCTACATGCGGATGATCGCCCTCGGGCTGTTTCTGGTGGCGGCTTTGACTGACCTGGCCGACGGTTACTACGCTCGCAAGATGGGTGTGATCACCGGGTTCGGCAAGTTTATGGACCCGCTGGCGGACAAAATCCTGGTGTCGTCGGCGCTGATCTCGTTTATCGCGCTCGGCTACGCCTCCCCGCTGCCGGTGGTGCTGATTGTCGGGCGTGAGTTCTCGGTCACCGGGCTGCGCCTTTTGGCCGCCTACAAGGGGGTGGTCATTCCCCCCACCTGGATGGCCAAAGTGAAGACCTTCCTCCAGATGACCGTAGTCGGCACGGTCATGGGATATATCTGCCTGATCAGCAGCCTCGAGCATTTCGACCATCCGGCGCGCGTGTGGCTTCAGTTCGACTATCGTTACTATTCCGGCTGGCTGCTCTGGATCACCGCGGCGGTGACGGTCTGGACCGGGGTGGACTATATCGTGAAATACTTCCACATGATCAAATCGGTACTCAAATAGGACTGGGCATGAAGAACTTTGTGATCAAGCTCCTGGCGTCCGGATTCTTCACCGGCTACCTCAAACCATTCCCCGGCACCTGGGGCACGATTCCCGCCTGGCTGATCGGGTGGTTTCTGCTCAAAGGGGATCCGTCGCTCACTATAGGCGCCGCGGTTCTGTCCTCGCTGCTTGCCATCGCGGTGGCGTCGCTGGCGGAGCCGATTATGGGCCACGACGCCCGCCGGATTGTGATCGACGAGTGGGCCGGGATGTTTGTGTCGCTGCTGTTTGTGCCGTACTCTCTGCAGATGTATATCGCCGCGTTTGTGGCCTTTCGAGCTTTCGACGTAGTCAAACTCTGGCCCGCCCGCCAGCTCGAAAAGCTGCCTGGCGGCCTGGGAGTGACTATGGATGATATCGCCGCTGGGGTCCACACGACCATCTTCGTGCAGATTGCCATTTACGCCGTGAACCGATTCGCGTAGCTTGACCCCTTCAGGAAGTGCGGACAGATGAAAGCTGAGATTATCACGATCGGCGACGAAATTCTGCTGGGCTACACGGTCGATACCAACGCCCCTTTTATCGCCCGGCAGCTCACCGGTCTCGGCTTCACGGTCCAGGCCACGAGCGTGGTCGGCGATCAAGTCGAAGCGATGGAAGAAGCGTTTCGTCTCGCGCTCAAGTGCTCGCAGGTTGTGATCGCCACCGGCGGGCTGGGGCCTACCGACGACGACCTCACCAAGCGGGCCATAGTCAAGGTCTTCAAGCGGAATCTGATCCTTAACGACGATGTTCTGGAGGCGATCCGCCGCCGTTTTGCCGATCGCGGCATGGAGATGCCCGCCCTCAGTCAAAACCAGGCGCTCCTGCCACAGGGGGCGACATTTTTCCCCAACCGGATTGGATCGGCGGTGGGAATTTGCATTGCTGAAAAGGGAAAAGTGTTCATCGCGCTGCCGGGGGTGCCGGCGGAGATGCGCCAGATCATGACCGATGAGGTGGCGCCGTATCTGGCGAGGCTCGATATCGGCCAGGTGGTAAGTACTATTACGCTGCGAACCACGGGAGCGGGGGAATCGCGCCTGTCTGACCTGATAGCGCCGGAGCTGAAAACCGAGTCGGGTGTAAAGCTGGCATACCTGCCGCATTTCGGCTCAGTGGACCTGCGCATCATAGCGACAGCGGCTTCCAAACTCGACGCCGACGAGAAAGCGGCTCGCCTGGCCCGGCATGTCGAGAAAGCGGTCGGCAATTACATCTACGGGCGCGACGATGATACTCTCGCCGGAGTTGTCGGGCAACTGCTCAGGGACAATGACAAGTCAGTGGCAGTCGCCGAGTCGTGCACCGGGGGACAGCTGGGCATGGCCATTACCGATATACCGGGGGCATCTGTGTATTTTCGGGGCGGTGTCGTTGCCTACGATAACGACGTCAAGACAGCGCAGCTTGGAATCACCGAGGACATCCTGAATCAGCACGGTGCGGTTTCCGAGGAGTGTGCGCTGGCGATGGCGACCGGCTGCCGGAAGCTCTTCAAGAGTGACTACGCGCTTTCGATCACCGGAGTAGCCGGCCCCGACGGCGGCACGGAACTGAAGCCCGTGGGCACGACATACATCGGGCTCGCCTCGGCCCACACCGCGTACGCGAAGCACTACCGTTTCGGTACCGAGCGGCCGATCAACCGCACGCGCGCGGTCAACGCGGCGCTGGAGCTGCTGAGGCGGGACATCCTCGACATCAAATAGGACATGACAACGCTGGCACCCCACCCAACCCACGGATATCTCACTCGTGAGCGGCAGACCTCCCGGTCTGCCCCTTCCGAATCTGTCCTCGATACTCGGGCAGACGAGGACCTCGGATCAAGTCCGGGGCAGGCTCTGCCGCGCACGGAACACGCGTCTTGTGAACTACGCTTTATGAACACAGCTACCCTCATCGGTCTGATTGCCGGAACCTGCACGACTACCGCATTCGTTCCGCAACTCCTGAAAATCTGGAAAAGCAAGTCGACCCGCGATATCTCTCTCTGGATGTACGTGGTAATCTGCACCGGTATCGCCCTATGGCTCATCTACGGGATCATCATTGATTCCCTGCCGGTGATACTGGCGAATGTTGTCACGCTGGTGATTGCCTCGGCGATACTGATTCTGAAGATCCGTTACAGGTAGCCTCGCTACGGAGTGCTGGCAAAATATGCCGCTCAACGCTCGGGTCCGCCCACCACTTAGGTCACCCCGAGCTTGTCAAAGGCTGACATGGTCAGAACAAACGTCATGCTTCGACAAGCTCAGCAGGATGTTTTGCGCCGGGTCGACATCACCCTAATCACGTCGAAATCAGCCGGTGCACGGTAATCTCCGACGGTGCGCCGATTCTGATCTGCGGTCCCCAGTAGCCGGTACCACGGCTGACATAGATACGAGTGTCGCCGTGCTGGTGCATCCCTGAAACATACGGTTGGGCCAGCGCGACCAGAAAATGGTACGGGAAATACTGCCCGCCATGGGTGTGGCCGGACAGAACATAGTCATATCCCGCTTTGACCGCCTCGAAAACACTGCGCGGCTGGTGGGCCAACAGGATTTTCGTGTGTGTCGGCGGCGCGCCGGCCAGAGCGAGATGCGGATCGGTGGTGTGATCCGCGCGGAATTGGCCGCCGGAATAATCTGTCACACCCGCCAACAGCAGGCGGGCGTCGCCGCGCTCGATGACCCAGTGTTCGTTCAGGAGCACGGTGAAACCGAGCCGGGCGGCCTCATCGACCCATTGCTGGACTCCGGAATAATAATCATGATTGCCGGTGATGAAGAATCGACCGTGGGGGCCGTCAGGTCGGCGAGCGGCGCGACATCGTCACGAAGCCGCGCGACCGAGCCGTCGGCCAAATCGCCGGTGAGCGCCACCAGGTCCGGATTGAGGCTGTTGACCGTGTCGACCACCGCCTGCACCCACGGGCGCTTGATGGTGTGGCTGACGTGAAGGTCCGTGATCTGCACAATCCGGAAGCGGTCGAGCGCGGGCGGCAGATTAGCCAGGGGTACATCTACTTCGATCACCCGCGGCGTGCGCGTCGCCTCGAAAAGACCGTAGCCGGTCAGGGCGCCGGACACACCGAGCAGCCCCACATTGACCGCGTTCGTGAGCATTCGGCGTCGCTCCGGATCGACCGAGTCGGCGACAATGTCCGCCCCGTTGAAGAGGTGCGCTATCCAGTGCGCCGACTTCTGAACCACGCCGGCCACCAGAAACGACACGTCCTTCGCAATCAAGAACGCGAACAACAAGGTCATGAACCCGAAGCTCAGGTAGGCCGCCCAGGCCAACGGGTCGGCCCAGAACGGGTGCGAACCTTGCATCCGAGTGAAGATGGGCACGAAGGGAAGAATCAGCAGGGCGACAATTAGTGCCCAGAGCAGTAAACTAACCGGCAAACTGAAAGTGGCCGGCACGATCATGCGCCAGCCGATATAGCCGTACACAAGGGTCAGGGCAAGGATGACGACGACGAAGAAACCCACGGTGGCCTCAGATGTCCTAACGAGTTGTCCTGGCGGCGGGTTCCGGCCGGGCGCGGTCTCTCCGGTGACCAAGCCGACGTGCCCCCCAGCCTGCCGGGGGGCCCCCCGCTTGCGGGTGGGACTGAGATGACTCTCGCGTAAGAAACCCCTCGGTGCCCTAGAGCTTGCCCTGGGGTGAGTCTGGTAGGCGTTGCTCCAAGAGCGCGATGCCCTCCGCCGGCAGATGTGGACATCTGCCGGGCACGTTTTCCGATCCGTCGGCAGATAAGGACCCCGCGCTTCGGCGCGGGGCCGGGCACGATCACACCTCCGCCTGCAGATGTTGGACCGCAGCGAGAAATGTTACCACCCGCTCAGCGGTGTTCGTGAGATTGTGGCGAGGTCTCTGGTTCGACCTCATGCCCATGCGATTCACCCGCCGCTAGGGCGTAAAGTCCCTCGACATAATGTATATACGACACGTACGCCTCGACAAACTCCCGTCCGGCGTCGACATCGTCGGCCTTGTAGTTCTTGCCGACCATGGCTGCCTCGAATCGCGCGTGAAGACCTATGTGAATCGCGTCGAGAATAAGCCCCACCACCGGTTCGAGATTGCCGTCGACCAGCGCCTTATCGGCTGCCGGGAGGACCGGGCCGATTTCCCGTCCCACCGGCTTGAGGCCAGTGTACGGTGCGCCCTCGCCGGCCCGGTGAACGCGCACCAGCGTCTCGAAGAAATACATGTCGGCCAGGGCCATTGCCTCTGGTCCTAGTTTGCGAACAGCGAGGGTCTGATTGAACGCCTCGAAGATCGTCTGGGCGTCCTCGGCCTGCACCCAGACCAGCACGAAGTTTATGTCGCCGGTTTCCAGCGCCTGTCTGGCGGCAGTCACCACCGGACCATCGAGTCCGTCGCAATGGGCGCCTGCGACTCCGGCCATGAGCAGCCAAAGCAGCGTCGCCAGGAGCACCGTCGTCACGAGAAAAACTCTGGAACGTTTCATAACCAACCTTCCTCTCCGTTGGTGATAGCCGCACAATCAGAGCGCCAGCAACCTGCGGACGGGTGATTGCGGGTTAATCTACAGTTATATCTACAATAAACGAGGGCCCGTCTGGGCGCTAGGGGGAGGCACGTATTTCTGCGGCAGGGATCGAAATGGTGATTGAATTGGTGGGTATTTGGTGCCGGGGGCGACTCGCAACTCGGCTGAGGGTGCTTACGATCTTTGCAGCGGATTTGTCGGGTTTCGCGCTCAATTGGGCAACGCGCGGAACCCGACCGACAGCTTCTTGCGCGAGGGTCGTATCAATCCCACTCCGCTGCCGGCTGAGTGGGCCATCGGGGCGCTGGTCGAGTTACGGTTGCTATCATGGTGCGGAGGATGTACCTTTGCGGGTGGACTTGATTGAGGTATGAGCGTTGTTTCAGAGATCCCAAGTACCTACAGCGGAGTCGTAGGCTACCGGTTTACGCTTCAGGCATGAAAGAGTGAACGATAGGGCGTTATTTTGGAATCGTCACCCACTGCAAGCGGCAGGGCACCTGGCTCACCGCAAGGTACATGACCGCCACAGTCCCTAAACGACCTTGCGGCGGGCCGGGCGCTCGGTAGTCTCGAAGGCGGCCTGCTCGTACTCGTCAATCAGCGATAAGACGAGCTCTTTCACCGAGACGATCTCCGTCACCCGGTGTACGTTAGCGCCGGCGAAGGCAAAGCCGCTTCGGAAGCGACCCCGTTTGGCGCTTATGAGAGCGTGAGCTATGCAGTAGGGGGAGTTCTTGTAGTCGCAAGTGTGAATGCAGTGATACGGACAACTGTACGGTTTCTTGATACCGTCGCTGACATCGTCAAGGTAGGCGTTGCGGATCGCCCGTCCGGGCATCCCGACCGGACTGTGAATGATGACGATATCTTCCGGGCGGGCGTCAATGTACGCCTGCTTGAAGGCCAGACTGGCGTCGCACTCGTGCGTGGCGACAAAGCGAGTCCCCATCTGGACACCGTCGGCGCCAAGCTCCATGATAGCGCGAATGTCGGCGCCCGTGTATATCCCGCCGGCGGCGATCACCGGAATCGGTTTGCCGTAGCGTTCGGAGAATCCTCGTACTTCCGCAACCACCTCCGGCACGAGTCGTTCCAGCGCGAAGGCCGGATCGAATATCTGAGACTCGGAAAAACCGAGATGTCCGCCGGCGCGGGGCCCCTCGACCACGACCGCATCGGGCAGGTAATCGTACTTGCTCAGCCAACGTTTGCAGATCAGCGCGGCCGCCCGCCCGGAGGAGATAATCGGCACCAGCCTGGTAGTCGAGTTGCTATCGAGATACTGGGGCAGGTTCATTGGGAGTCCGGCGCCGGAGAAGATGATGTCGATTCCTTCGTCGACCGCCGTCCGCACCAGGTCGCCGTAGTTGGAGAAGGCCACCATGATGTTCAGTCCGAGAATGCCGCCGGTCAGCAGTTTGGCTTTGCGGATTTCACTTGCCAGCGCGCGAGTGTTGGCCTGAAGATAGTTGGTATAAAAGTCGCTCTCGTACATGCCGATACCGGCCGCGGCGATCACGCCTACACCGCCCATGTTTGCCACAGCCGAAGCCAGACCGGATAATGAGATGCCCACGCCCATTCCGCCCTGCACTATCGGCAGCGGGGCGATCTTATTGCCAATGACCAACGGACTCAGTTTTGCGGATAGCACGATCGGACACTTCTTTCCACCAGGCATATGGCACGGCGGGAAGTATCCGAGCAGATAGTTCTGGTTACTTGGAGGTTAGCAGGACTGCCGGGGCAGGAGGTCTTATTGCGGCAAAGGATGTATCGCGTTCGGAGTCGCTCTCTTCAGTTGGGGTCAGTAATTGTCTTTTCCATTGTAACTAACAACTATCCGATCTCCAACTATAATCAGAGCCACAAAACTGTAAACAGGGGCCGGGCGCCGATACATGTGGCCGACCCAAGGTCCTCTGCCGAGTAGGCAAGCATCTGAACGATAGTGACTTGGACCTACGATTCCAATGATCCGACACCCATTCGCTTTGAGGTTGACCGCACCGAGAATTGTCCTTACCCATCATGTATAAGGACTTAATCTTGGAAAACTGGCCCAAAATCAGTGTTGTTCTGCCTATCCGCAACGAGGCGAAGTATATCGCCCGAACCATCCAGTATCTTCTGGACCAGGACTACCCGCGAGACAAGCTGGAGATCATTGTGGGAGTCGGTGACTCGATAGACGACACGGCAGAGATCGTGCAGCGACTTTCGATGAGCGACTCACGGGTCAGGTATCTGCACAATCCGAAGCGGTGGTCGTCGCCGGCGCGAAACCTCGGCGCCCGCGCCGCGACGGGTGACATAATCACCTTCATCGACGGCCACACCTATATCGACAACGATCAGCTCCTGAAGAGTACGGCGCGTTTGATGGCCGAGCACAATGTCGCCGTGCTCAGCCGACCGCAGTTTCTCGAAACCCCGGAGAACGCGACATTTCAAACCGCGGTGGCGCTGGTGCGGCGGTCGCCTCTTGGCCACGGGCTTGATTCGACAATCTACACCGACAAGGACATGTTCGTAAATCCGGCCAGCGCGGGAGCATCGTATCGGCGCGAGGTGTTCGAAAAAGTCGGCTATTTCGACGAGACTTTCGACGCCAGCGAGGATTACGAGTTCAATTACCGAGTGGCCCAGGCAGGATTCAAAGCGTTTACCTCGCTGAAGCTGGCAGTCTACTATTATCCCCGAAACTCAATCGCCGGCCTGTTTCGACAGATGGCCCGCTACGGCACCGGGCGAATGCGCCTCGCGCGCAAACACCCGGCGACTCTCGGAATCGGCACGCTCATTCCGCCACTTTTCGCCCTCGGCCTCGTGGTGTTGCCGTTGGTGGCGCTGTGGTTGTCAGCGTTCTGGTATGTGTTCGCCGTACTGTACGGGCTTTATGTCGCAGCGGTACTGGTGTCATCGATGGCGATTGCACTGCGCCACGGAATTGTTCACCTGGTGCTGGCTCCGCCGATATTCCTAACCATTCATCTCGGCCTTGGCTGCGGCTTTCTCCAGGAGCTGGTTCGTGGCCGGGAATCTAACGCTGGGGAGAGACCTTCATGACAGGCAAATGGCGAATGGTGCTGCTGGTTTCGCTGATCGGCAACCTGACGATAATCTATGTCGGCTACAAGGCCTGGCAGTACCGTACGAATATCAACTACTGGTTGGATAAATACCTGTACGTGGTCGACGAATTCTCCGGGCGGAGTACCTACGAGTCTGCCGACGCGGCCCTGAAGTCGGATACCATCGTTCCCGGCCGGATCGTTTTCTTCGGATCCCAGGTCATGGCCGAGTGGCCGCTCGCGGAATACTTCCCGGATTTTGAGGCCATCAACCGGGGTGTAACCGGACAGCGCGTGGCCGGGTTCCTGCTTCGGTTCCGGCCCGATGTTATCGAACTTGGGCCGGAGTATGTGGTAATCGAGGTCAGCTCGTACAACTTTCGCCCCAATAGCCGGCCCCGGGAGATTCTCGACTACGTCATCTCACTGGCCGAGATGGCGCGATGTTACGGTATCGAGCCTGTCCTGACCACCTGTATCCCTCCCAGAGATGATTTCGAGGTGGACGAACACGAGGATTATATCGTGCGGGACACGGTCGCGACGTACAGCCAATGGCTGGCCGAGTACGCCCACAAGCACCGAATCACAGTAGCTGACTGGCGCTCGGCCGTGGCCGACACGGCGGGGTATCTTCGGCATGACCTGGCCCGGACCAAGGTCGACCTGAACCCCGACGGCTACCGGGCGATTGCTGCGACGGTTCTGGAGGCTTTCCGGACCGCAAATCATCGGCCTGCCGACAGCGGGGATCGCCATGAATAGCGCCGGTTTTACCGGAACTCGGGCAGTTTTTTGAGTGAACCTTTTACCTGTCGATACGGTTGACCGATAAGTAGTTCAGAAACAGCAAGAACCGGTTTACATTTACTTAGAGCGGGTATCATCTTGGTCAAGCAAAATCGTCCCCGGCTGGGCATTATCGGCGGCATGGGTTCAGTGGCGGCGGCCTACTTTTTCAAGCGTCTGATCGAGCTGACCCCGGCCAAGACTGATCAGGAATATGTCGAGACGTTTGTCCACAACAACACGCAAATCCCGGACCGCACCGCCGGCATTCTCTACGGCCAGCCGAGCCCGCTGCCTGAGCTTCGGCGTTCGGTTGAAATCCTCAACCGGATGGGCGCCGACTACATCGTCCTGGCCTGCATGACGTCGCACTACTTCATTCCCCAACTGCAGGAGCACTCGCAAGCGACTATTCTCGACGGCATCGCCCACACCGCTGAGCGCTGCCGCGATCTGGGTCTGAAAAGAGTCGGCGTGATCGCATCGACAGGAGCAATCAAGCTCGGCCTGTTTCAAAAGCAACTTCTCCAGCGCGATATCGAGGCGCTGGTGCTACGCGATAAGGACCAGGAATTCTACTTCACCGAACCGATTTATGCCCCCTGGGGAATCAAAGCCGGTAATGTTACCGGCCAGCCCAAAGAGCGGCTGCGCCAGGGCGCACAGATTCTGATTGAGTCCGGCGCCGAGGCGATTGTTGCCGGGTGCTCCGAACTCCCTCTGGTATTCAAGCCAGAAGAATTCCCGGTACCGCTGGTGGATACAATTGACATCCTGCTTGAAACCGCGATTCGGAAATGCCTCCAGCCCGACGCGCCAAGCCGTCTGACCCCGGGCCGGTAAAGCGGATTCCTCGATTACACGACATACCTATCATGAAAGAAGCATATCGCGTTCTCATTGGCAGTGTCGGCGACGATATCCACGCGGTCGGCATGGCCCTCCTGACTCTCGCTTTTCGCGAGGCCGGTTTTGTCGCCCGCAATCTCGGCATTTTGAATCAGCTCGACGACTTTTTTCATCAGGCGCCTGGATACGACATTATCATGATCTCCTGCAACAACGGCCACGCTGATCTCTATCTCCACGGTTTCGCGCGCAAGCTCGCGGCGTACAAACTGGCCGACTCTACACCTCGGCTGTGGTATCTGGGCGGCAATTTGTCCGTAAGCGACGATGCCGAGATCACCAAAAAGAAGTATCTCCAAATGGGTTTCGATTTTGTCGCTCCCAAGCCGGTGACGCTTGAAGTCATCATGGAGAATCTAACCGCCGACCTTCATCGCCGGGGCATGAAGCAGCAGCCGGTAGCGGATCGTGTCGCGGACGACTTTCCCATACTGGCCAATCTCGAAACTGTCAGCGATGACCCGATGTCCGACGAGGTCTTTGCTGCCACCCGTACCGAAGTGCTGGAGTCATGGAAAACCGGCAGCGCCGTGCTGACGACCGATGTCAGGAAGAACCACACCGTTCCTTCCAAAAACCTGCACAACGTGATCGTAGACCGAATGCAAAACGACGGCGGTCCTCTACTGCAGCCTCGCACCGGTGTGGCCCATGTCAGCGACCAGATCGACCTTCTCCGGTACCTGCGGGGGTTCGGGCTCGATGTTTCGTCGATTCAGCTCGACGCCGCCAGCCGCAAGAATATGTACGCCCAGGCGGAGGAGGGAGTCCGCCGAACAGAAAAAGGGAAGCGGTCGTTTCTCAACGGGTACCCGGTGCCGGTGCACGGCGTGCCGGGAGTGGAGCAGATCGTGCAAGCAATCGAAACCCCGTTTCAAATCCGCGCGGGCTCGCCTGATCACCGCTTAGTCTATGAGATTGCGCTGGCCGGTGGGGCGACCTCACTCGAGGGCGGGTTTATCTGTTATCTGTTCCCCTACGACAAGAAGCTCTCGCCGGTCGACAACCTGAGGTACTGGAAGTACGTCGACAAGCTGACCGGGTTGTACTTCCGCCAGTACGGGATCGTGATCAACCGGGAGTTTTTCGGACCGCTGACGACCAGCCTTATCGAACCGACCATTCCAATCTGTGTGAACATAGTCCAGTCAGTGCTCTCCGCCCGAACAGGCGTCCAGTGCCTTAGTGTCGGTCTGGCCGAGCAGGGCAACCGGATTCAGGACATCGCCAGCCTCAGGGTGCTCGAAACCGCCACACAGCAGTATTTGAGCAGGTATGGTTTCCCTCACTGTACCGTCTCGACGGTCTACCATCACTATATGGCAGCCTTCCCTACCGATCCGGCCAAGGCTCGCGAGGTAATTGTTAATTCCTCGACCACGGGAGCACTGGCGAAAGCCTCGCGGTTTATGGTCAAGTCCCCGGTCGAAGCCTACAAGATTCCGTCGAAGGAAGACAACGGCGAGGCCCTGCAGTTGACTCGTAAGGGAGTTCAGCAAGCGGCCCATGTCAAAGTTGATCAGGCCCGGATCGAGGCCGAAATGACCCGCCTCCGTAAACAGGTGGATGCGGTTATGGCGCAGATTGAATCGCTCGGTCGCGGTTCTTTGGCTCGTGGGGCGATTCTCGCATTTCAAACCGGCCTTCTCGATATTCCGTTCTCGCCAAGCACTTACAACCGTAATCAACTACTCACCGCACGCGATTGCGACGGTGCAGTCAGGTTTGTCAATCCTCAGCGGATGCCGTTCGACGAGGCCACACGCGATTTCCACCTTCAGCGCATTCACGAGCGCAAGACCCGCGAGCGTGTGACTAGGGACTCGCAACTGCTTGCCCGCGACCTTACCCGTATCGGCAAGAACGACTTCGCACACTGGCCGCTCGACGGCGGCTACGTGGTTTGATTGGGAACCATTTCCCCGCTTTGTAGGTATTATCCCCGAGAGGTATAAGGGGCATTTTATTGTGTTCTTTGCTTGACAGATCGAGAAGGGTTCGATAGTTTTCGCTTAAGGTTTGCCGATTATCGTACTTACCTTTGCCGACCGGTCATGGCTGGTGATAGGACTCGGCTAATCAGGATCTACTGATCTGCAGGCAGGCAGCCCCAAACAAACATTCTGTCGCGTTGGAGTGGCCCAAGCGCTTTGTGTGGAAATGAGTTATTGCGTTAGGCTATACCATGTTCGAGCGCGCGTTTTCGCTTTCCTGAAAACGCTTCGCCCAATTCTGGCCATTCTGCTTCTGCCCACCTTGGCACTTAGTGAGGACCAGGCGGTCGCCGGTCCCGACGCCACCGGCGGGATCAAGCTCAAGTGGACGGCTCCGGGCGACGACGGCTATGTCGGCAAGGCGACTGGCTACGATATTCGCTTTCAACCGCTTAGCCTGGGCCCACTGAATACCGAGGCCGAATGGCAGGCTGCTACCATGATCGCTGCGGTCCCTATCCCTTCCCCGGCAGGCCAGAAGGACTCGGTGCTGGTCCTGGGTCTTACTCCGGGACTCGGCTACTATTTCGCACTGCGCACGTGTGACGAGGTCGGGAACAAATCTCAACTATCCAACTCCCCGTTGATTGTGGCTACGTCCGTGGTCTGCTGCACGGGAAGAGTGGGCGATGTAAACGGCCTTGACGGCGACGAACCGACTATCGGCGACGCGACCACGCTGATCGATCATCTCTTCGTGAGCAGGAGAGCTCTCTGGTGTCCCGGCGAGGCCGACATGAATCTGTCGGGCGGTTCCAATCCTCAGCAGGGCGCCGACAGCGATATCTCGATCGGCGATATTACCATCCTTATAGACTATCTCTTCCTGACCGGGCGACCTCTGCCGTATTGCATGTAGGCTGACGCCGTGAACCGACGGGAGCGGGGCTCCATCCATCGTTGACGACTCGTATTACGCGATGCGAGAGGGATCGCACCGTCTTGCGATGCGCTTCGGGAGCGTAAAGAGGGAAACGTACTGACGCGAAGCCTCGCGGACTTCTTTGCCGAGCTTCCCACCGGGGGGCGCCGCCCGTCACCAGAATCCTGTTGACTTCCGGCGGTTTTGCGCTACTTTTCACCCCCATAACAGGTGTTTGGCCCCTGTCTGTTGACGGCGATGTCGGGTGGCCGGCCCAGCCAGAACCTATCTCCTCAACCTGGCATTTCCGTTAACTGTTTAAGGGGTAGCAAGATGGCTGGTAGTAACGGCTCGGTAATAAACCGCAATGTTCTGATGCTCAATCAGAACTATGAACCGCTGACGGTCTGTTCGGCGCGACGGGCGATTGTGTTACTATTCCAGGGAAAAGCTGAGATGGTGGAAACCGCCGACGGTCTCAAAGTACACTCAGTCTCGCGCAGTTTCGCGCTGCCGTCGGTGGTCAGGCTGGCCGAGTACCGCCGGGTGCCCTTTCGTTATATCATGCTCACCCGTAAAAACATAATCGTCCGCGACGGCCACCGTTGCCAGTATTGCGGCACCGGACGCGGGGCGATGACTATAGATCATGTCATCCCGCGCAAGCTTCACGGGACCGATACCTGGGAAAACATGGTGTGCGCCTGCATCAAATGCAATAATCTCAAGGGCGACCGCACCCCTGAGCAAGCCGGGCTGCAATTGATCAAGAAACCCACGCGCCCCTCGCATATTACCTTCATTCAGCGCCATCTTAGCGCCAACGATCATCGCTGGCGCCGCTATCTCTTCATGGATTAGCGACTTAACTATACCGCCACCCCCGGAACATCATCTTAGTCCGAGCGTTTCAGTTTGCGTATAACCGTCAAAAGACCTATGATGGGTCGTTTAAGTTGAGTTTGTTTGAAACCGTTGTTGTGACAAGTCGACCGACTTTAGGAGATAGATTTGGGACCCGAAGTACCCGGTCAATTAGCTATATGGCTGGCGCTGTTGATGAATCTTATCAGCGGCGCGGCCTTTTTCCTCGTGGCCCGCGGCCGCGAAGAACTTAGATCGCTCGCCACACGAGCGTATTATGCCTTTCTGGGCTTCACCGTACTGGCTGTCGGCTGTTTGTACTACGCCTTTTTCACTCACAACTATGCGTTCAAGTATGTCGCGGCTTACTCGGAGCGGGCGCAGCAACCGTTCTACGTTCTCTCCGCGTTCTGGGGCGGACAGGAGGGGACGTATCTGCTTTGGCTTCTCCTCTGCGGATTCTGGGGGCTGCTGATTCTGCGGCGGGGCGGCCGCTACACGAACTACGGCATGGCGGTCTACTCGACAGTCAACTTATTCCTGCTGTTCCTGCTGATAAAGCTGTCTCCCTTTGCGCTCATTCCGGGTGGGGTGCCGGCCGACGGCCAGGGGCTCAATCCGCTTTTGCAGGATCCGTGGATGGTGATCCATCCGCCGATCATGTTCACCGGTTTCGCGGCGACCGCGGTGCCGTTTGCGCTGGCGCTGGCGGCCATGATCAGGAACGACTACACCGATTGGACCAAGCGGGCCTTCCCGTGGGTCGCTACGGTTGCCCTGTTTCTCGGCATGGGGAATGTCATGGGTGGCTACTGGGCGTACAAGACGCTCGGCTGGGGCGGATACTGGGCGTGGGATCCGGTGGAGAATACGTCCATGGTGCCGTGGATGATCTCATTAGCACTGATTCACGGACTCATAGTTGAAAAACGGACCGGCGCCTTGCGCAAGAGCAATCTGCTGCTGGCGATATTCCTGTTCATGCTGGTCATCTACGGTACGTTTTTGACCCGCAGCGGGGTGCTTGCCGATTTCTCGGTTCACAGTTTTACCGACCTGGGGATCAATGTCAACCTGATCGGTTTCATGGCGTTCTTTGCCGTGTCTTCGATGGCGGTCTTCTTCTGGCGGGCGCGCAGCATTCAGTCCGCTCCGATCAATTACAACTATTTCGGAAAAGAATTCTCGCTGGTGGCCTCGGTGGCCGTGCTGTTCGTATTCGGCCTGATCGTGCTGTTCTGGTCATCGCTGCCAATACTGTCCGGATGGTTCTCGGATGAACCCCGTGCCGCCGAAATCGTGACCTACAACAGCTTCGCCGTGCCGCTGGCGGTGGTTATGGCGTTTCTGCTCACCCTTGTGCCGCATGTGAAATTCTCCGGATACCGTCTCGAAAACGGGCTTCAAAAGAGCCTTGTAGTAGTCGGGTCCTGTGTGGTGATCGGGTTCGGCTTGTTCTATCTGATTCTTGACGCTACGATGGTGTTTGCGGTCATGTTCAGTCTGGTTGTCGGCGGCATGCTCGTGTATTTGTTCAATCCGGAGTTTCGCAAGCCGCTCATACCCGCCCTGGCACTGTTCATAGCCTCGGTCGTGATTTCGCTGATTGCGGGCGTGCGTGACTACATGACGCTGTTGTTTTACGCGGCGGCTGCGATGGCGGCGGTGTCAAACTTGATTCATCTGGCCGGGTACCTTCCCGACCGGATTCGTTTCGCCGCAGCGCCGCTTACGCACTTTGGATTCGGTGTCATGCTGGTCGGCGTGATGGCCTCGTCGGCATTTGACTCCAACGAGCGGTTGGTTGTCGAGCAGGGGAAAACAGTGGCCTCACAGCATTACGGCGTCTCTGTGGGCTACAACGGGATGAGGGATGCTATTGATCATCCCAAAAACGAGCTTTTGTTGTCGCTCGATGATGGGTCCGGTCCGCGCGAGGTGCGGCCGCAACTGTATTACTCGGCGCGCATGGACGGCATCATGCGCAAGCCGTACATCAACCGCGCGCTGGCGTACGATCTGTATCTCGCCCCGATGCAGGTGGAGGAGGGCAAGTCGGGCGGCGGGCTGGCGTTGCGAAAGGGTGAGACCAAGCTGGAAGGCGACTACACCTTTACGTTTGAGGAATTCGAAATCGGCGGTCATGACGAGATGGGCGCAGCCGGGATGTCTGTTGCCGCAAAGATAATCGTCGCGCATGGCGACAGTGCGCAGACCATCGCTCCCAAGGTGATTCAGGGCAGCGGCGATACGGGCGTGGAGAGCCAACCGGCCGAGATTTCGCTCAACGGCCGGAAGTATCAGGCGTCGATTCGTCAGATCATAGCCGACCAGGGAGTGGTGGTGCTCGATATACCCGGCTTATTGCCGGGGATTTCACCGGAGAAGCTGATTCTCGATATCTCGAAGAAGCCGATGATCACGCTGGTGTGGGTGGGCACCACGCTGATATTGCTGGGGTCGCTGACCTCGTTATACCGCCGCCGCACTGAGCTGGTGGCCGCGGACGACGGCCAGTAGAGTGTGAGCGGAAGATCTCGCCGGGCTGTCGCGAGAGTCAGCGACGATATGGGGGATTCTCGCCCCGTCTTCGATCGCAAACGGCAATTACCGGTTATTCGTTTCGATGATTAACTCCAGGCGTTGCGGAATTCGCCTATTCGGGATAGGGCCGCTGCCGTGATTTCACGCGGTACAGCGAAGTGTTCAGCCACTGCGTTAACAAGGGTGTTGCGGTCGGGGAGTTGCCGGGTGCTCCAGCGGGAGCCGGCAGATTCGAGCACGGTCAAATTGTGAATCGCCAGCGACCGGCCCGGCCAGAATCGCACCAGCAGAAGCGCATTCATAAAAGTGGCCTCGTCGCGATACGAATCAGCGATGACACCCGAGAAATAATCTATAGCCCGGTGCTGAGGCTTGATTGTGTATCCGTGTTTCAACTGACCATCGCGAATAAGATGCATCACTGATCGGCCATCGCCGTCCTGTGGCTTCAGCAAGTACCTGTCGCGGCCGAGCGAAACTTCGTAGTCCTGGGACAGGTCGCGCGGCAGGGGTTCCAGAAACGGAGCGGCATAGCCGGCATCAACAATATACTCCCGACCCTCTACAACGACCAGGTTGACGACGTGTACGTCCGAGTAGTTCATGTCCGCCCCACAGAGCTTCACCTGATATCCAAGATTCCGGAGCAGGAGGTGGAAGTAGTAGTTGTTGGAGTAGCAAGTACCACCAAAGTGACAATGCTCGATTCCGTCGAGGTATTGCTCCAGGCCGGGTAGCGCACGCAGGTTATAGTGTTGCAGGTAATGGAGTTTTGAGATATTCTCGAAAGGAATGCGTGTCAGATGGGCCGCTACCAGCTCGGTTAACGCTTGAAGACTGGGAGATTTCGGAGCGGTTCCGAGGATGCGAAGGAGGCGTTCAAAGTGATCCATAGTTACCGTTGGTGACGGCAGGGTAGTTTCCCCCACCTGATATCCAGCCAATCAGCTCAGAACTCACACCAGCTTCGATTTCAAGATGTCATGCAAATGTATCACGCCCGTCAAGCGGCCATGGTCGTCGACTGTCGGGAGCTGGGTGATCTCTTTCTGCTCCATGAGCGCAAGGGCGGCGTCGAGAATGGCATCCTGACGAATCGTCTTGGGGTTCTTCACAATGACATCCGACGCTCTCAAACCGAATATGGCTTTGTCGCCGACCCTTTCCAGCAGGCGGCGCAGGTCTCCGTCACAGAAAATCCCAGTCACCCTGTGATCTGAATCCGTCGTGACCACACAGCCCAGCCGCTTTTCGCTCATAATCACCATCATCTCGGAAAATGTGGCGTCGGGGCGGACGAGCGGGATCGAGTCACCCGTGTGATGATATTCCAAAACTCGCTTAAGCAGCCTGCGCCCAAGAAACCCGGCCGGGTGCAGCTCGGCGAAATCCTCTTTGGTGAAATGGCGGGCCTTGAGAAGTGCGAGCGCAAGGGCGTCGCCCATAACCAGTGTGGCGGTCGATGATGACGTCGGCACCAGGTTATTCGGACAGGCCTCGCTGGCGACCGAGCAGTCCAGGGCGATGTCGGCCTTCTGGTACAGATCCGATTCGGTATTGCCGCCGAGCACCATGATCGTCACACCGAGTCGCCGAGCCACCGCGATTATCATCTCGAGTTCCTCCTGACGGCCTGACTTGGAGATGATCATCAGGATATCCTCGGCGCGGATCAGGCCAAGGTCGCCGTGGAGGGCATCGGCCGGGTGCAGAAAGAACGACGAGATACCAGTCGAGTTGAAAGTGGCGACAATCTTGCGGCCGATCAGGCCCGATTTGCCCAGCCCGGCGACAATGACTCGTCCCCTGCACTCAAGTATTGCCTCCACCGCCTGCTGGAAGCTCGGTCCCAGGCGATCTGCCATGGCCGCAACCGCTCCCGCCTCGCTGCGGATCACCTCCTGCGCATACCTGATCAGGTCCATCAGATCACCAGCTCTTTCGGATTGACTCCAACAGCCTCAAAGTAGCATTCCAATACTTCGCGCACCGCGCCGTGCCCGCCCTTTCGTTCGGTGACATAGGCTACTTCGTCGAGCAGGCCTTTGGCCGAGTCAGCTACAGCAATCGGCAGCGCCACCCGGCGAGCGAGTTTGATATCGAGAATCTCGTTCCCCATGAATGCCACCTGCTCAAAACCGATGCGCAGGCCAGCCAGGAGCGGGGCGATCATCTCGACTTTATCTTTTCTGGCCTGCAGCACATGTTTTATGCCGAGATCTTTCATGCGGGTATCGGTTGCGGCTGAGTGGCGGCCGGAAACGATCGCTAGTTCGAGACCGTGGCGCATGGCCAGCACCATGTAGAAGCCGTCGGAGATGTTAAACCTCTTCAGCTCGAATCCGTCCGGGCCGAAGTAGATCGAATCGTCAGTTAGCACGCCGTCGACATCAATAGCCAGCAGCCTGATCAATTTCAGACGCTCGACGAATTCGGTACGCGTGAGTTTATTCATAACCAGCCTATTTGAGGGCGTCCCTGATACGCAGTACTGAATCGAGCAACTGCTCCATCCGGTCAATTGGAAGCATGACACCGGCGTCACATAAGGCCTTAGCCGGTTCGGGGTGCGTTTCGACAAAGAGCCCGTCGATTCCCACCGCCATCGCGGCCCGGGCCATCGGAATGACAAACTCCGGCTGCCCCAGCGAGACACCGTCGCCGCCGCCGGGCAACTGCAAGGAGTGGGTGGCGTCGAAAACAACCCGGCAGCCGGTTTTCTTCATGATTACAAGCGAGCGGAAATCGATCACGAGATTGTGGTATCCGAATGTTGAACCGCGCTCGGTAAGCATAATCTTCCCGGAGCCGGCCTTGGCGGCGATTCGGGTCATGTCATCGGGTGCGAGGAACTGGCCCTTCTTGATGTTGATCCAGCGCCCAGTCGCGGCGGCCTGCACGACCAGATCGGTCTGACGGCATAGGAACGCGGGTATCTGGAGGACGTCGGCGACTTCGGCAACTGGACCGATTTCCGGCGTTTCGTGGATGTCGGTCAGCACCGGGATACCGAGTTCAGCCTTGACTTTCTTCAGCACGATCAGACCGGCTTCGAGTCCCGGACCCGCGTAGGTTCCCGCCGCCGACCGGTTGGCTTTCTTGTACGATGACTTGAAGATATAGGGCAGATCGTGCCGGCGGGCGAGATCATTGACACGAGCGGCGACATCAAGACAGAGCTGTTCCGATTCGATCGCGCACGGGCCGGCGATCAGAAAAAACTCGCCCCGTTCAATACGCTCGAGTGTGTTATTCATGGTAGTCGGAAATATATGCCGACCCCGGCAAAACGCCAGCCGGAAATAGACATGAAAACGGCCCGGCGGCTTGCGGCTTCCGGGCCGTGTCAGTGACGACAGGGAGTGCCGCCGCTTACGTCTTCGGCAAGACTAGCAGCCCTTCTTCTTGCTCTTCTTGGGCTTCTTAGTCTCTTTTTTCGGTTTGTCTTTTCCCTTAGCCATAATGACCTCCTTTAAGGTGCTGGCAGAATTAAGAGATACTCCGTTGTACGCGCAACATTAAAGTGAATTCACATATAGATAATACCCGGTCGCAGCCGGGATCATATCCCGACCTTGCGGTAATGCCAGCGTACGCGGTCGTTGGTCCGCGTGAGATACTGGTCGCAGGCAACCCGTGCCATCGTGTCATTGACCGAATAGAGCCAGAAGTATTCGGCGCTGTTTTTGGCGTCGCCGATCGCCACCACGAACGCCCCGCCGGCGGTGACACGGTAATCGACCCGGTGCTTTGCCAAAAGCAGGTCAAGTACTGTGGTTGAGTCGATACCGACCAGATCGATCACGAGACTGTCCTGCGGCGCTGGTTGGGCCGAAGCGGCGGTGTCAGACAGGCGATTCTCGGCCTGCTGACCCCGGCCGCAGCCGGTGATTATGGCGAGGAAAGTCAGGATGGAAATGACCGGAATCAACCTACTGACCGAGTGCATGATCGGCGCTCTCACAACATCCGTAAGTGTCACACTTCGGCAATGAGTAACGTTATACTGTCCCGGAGGCAAGCTCAAAACGTGTCACGGATGAACTGTGTACGGCTAGCCGGCGCACCGGGAGACGCGCCGGCCACAGCTGTCGAGCCGGGTCGCCCGACAGCACAAGACGGCGTCACGTCATCGCCCGACCCCCGACCGGTTCGCGAGCCAGGTCGTGCTCAGGACCCGACGCAACAGTTCACAGCCACGGACTCTTGCAGCTACCGACTCTTGTAGGGAAGAACCCATGGACCGCGCGCGTCAGCACGCGGTCGGCGGTTCTGCCATCCCTGGCTAGTGGATATCCCCGTCCACCAGCTCGCACGCCATACATCGCCGTTGCGAGCATATTTAACAACTCCGTATATTCGGCCGACATAATCTACCCTGGAGGCTGATATGGGCATTGATTTCGGCGCAATCATACAGAAGTCATTTGAGATGGCCTGGCGCTTCAAGACGCTTTGGATCTTCGGGCTGTTTGCGGGCGGAGGCGATGCATTCAATTTCAACTGGACCGAGAAGGTGGACTCGGACGAGCTTGACATGAGTTTTGCCTACGACTGGTTTGACCAGATGGGCCTGCCCACCGACCTGGTCCCGCCGGAATTCGCGGTCCTCAGCGCGCTGCTCCTGTGGGTCGTGGCGCTGGGGCTTCTATTTTTCATCTGCTACTTGATCGCCCAGCCGGCTATTATCGACGCGGTCAACAAGATCACGCGGGGCGGACAGTACAGTTTTGGCACGTCGTTCTCACGCGGCACAGATTTCTTCTGGCGGTTCTTCGGCATAACCATGGTGGAGTTTTTCGCAGCTATCGCGCTGATCGCGGCGATCGTAGTCCTGGCGATTGTACTGACCCCGTTCAGTCTTCTGCTCACTATTCCAGCCGGTCTGGTTGTATTCTTCGGTATATACCACACTTTCAGCCTTGCGGAGGTAGCGATGGTGGCGCGCGACAACGCCATCGCCGACGCCATTGTCGAGGGCTGGAATCTGCTCATGCGGAACAAGGCCAACTGCTTTATCATGAGCCTGATCATGATCGGGCTGGGAATAGGCATTGCTATCGTGGTTGTTATCCTGGCGGCGATCTTCTATCTACCGATTAACCTGCTCGTGCTCGGGGTGACTGAGAATCTCGTGGCGATATTGTTTCTGGCGCTGTTTATCGGTCTGCCGGTGGCGCTGGTAATCGGCGGGTATGTTGGGGCGTTCTTTAACGCCCTGTATGTGCAGTTTTATTTTCGACTGGTCGAGCCGCCGCAGGCGGCGGCGGTGCCCGGGTCAGTTGTGAATACGTAGCACAAGAAGGGCGGATCCGCTTTTTAACCGCCTCTCCAGCATAATGGGTTGCGTCAGTTCTTGCCCCTTTTGCCTTGACCGTTGAGCGAGGCAAAAGGGGTGTGAACTGACGCTCGCAATGCTTATGAAGTTGACGGCGTCAGGTCACCGCCCGACCCTGGCCGCTTCGCGGGCCGGGTCGTGCTCTAGACCTGACCCAACAGATCATACCCACGTGCCGTGGCTGGTGGATGTCCTCGCCCACCAGCCATCCGCCAAATCACCCACGCTAAATCCTTGCGATCGGTCGCCGGGCCGTCTTTATTACAATGGATATGGTCTTCCGAGTGTCCATCCTCCTCGTGATGACCCTCGTGTCGTCGGTAGTCGCACAAGAGGCGGCCAAAGATACCGCCGCTGCGCGACTGCGTCAGGTGCAATATGATCTGCCGGTTCCGGAAGTCCGGTTCAACAACCGGTCGTTCATGTTTCAGTCTGAAATCTACCCCGAATTCTATAAGACCCACTCGGTCTTGCAGGATCTTCGTTGGGTGCGGGAAAACGATTCGGCGCTCGCCTGGTTCTGGGAAGTCAAGGGGGACAGCATCCTGTGGCTCCTGACCCAGTTCTCGGGACTCGATTGGGTGGAGGATCGTTTCGACCTTTACGTTCTGCGATATTACCCGTCGTTCGGCGGCTCCGAGCCGTTCGTAATTCCGGTCGGCGGGATGCGGCGCGGTGAGATGGCAATTGCCGCACCGCAGGGGGCTGTTCAAGAGTTCAACCTTATATACCACCTGGCGCACCGGATGCTCGCCCAGGCGGAGAAGGCGGACGACCCGTTGTATCGCTCGATGGCGGCCCATCCGCTCATGCAGCCGGGCCCATACCGCCGCGACAACCTTGCCATGCTGCTCGCGCTGGTGACATCGCAGACGATCATCGGGCTTGATTCCACATTCGAAGCGTACCAGTCGGAGTTCTGGAGGAGTCAGAGTCTCGGGCGCGAAATATTCGAGAAATACCTGCTCACGCAGTGGGTGCTGGTCTTCGACCATCCGCTGGTTCAGTGGCTGCTCGACGAGTCACCGCTTTCAGCTCTGGTCGAAGCCACGCGGGCGCCTGCGAGCTCCGCCGAGGGATCGATGGGGGACGGCCAGGGGAGTGTCGAGGGTATTCCGATCAAAGGGCAGCTTGGATTCGCCGTAAGTATCGGTGACAATAATCGGCTGACGGTGAACAAAATCGACACCACCCGTCTGGGGTACGCCTGCGGATTACGCGAGGGGGACATTATCCGCGCGGTCGACGGCAAGCGGCCGCGGAATCATCGGCAGTTGGTCGAGTTTCTGCTAGTGGGACTGGACCGCGGAGGTGCCACGTTGTCTTTGCTGCGCAACGAAGTAGATCTAACCTTGGTTGTCCGCCCCGGCAAGTTTGCGTCGGACAAAGAGGACGCTTATCGGCGGTTTCAGAACGTCGAGGACACTTTGATTATCGAATCAACCCCGCCCGACACCGGCCGGACCGTTCCGCCGCCGCGACACTGATCTCCGGCTGTGGCTGCAGTCAGCGACCCTTGCGGTTGCGGCAACGGTCCCCAACGGCTTAGGCCCGGCTGCTTGCCTCTCCCCAACAAGTTGCCTACACTATCTTCAGAAGTGAATGTCCTGAAGTCCACAAAACGCACGGCCGTCTATTTTCTTGTCAGGCTGTTGTCCCGTCTGTTGAATCGCCTGCCGAGACGGAGCGCGATCACCCTCGGCGGATGGCTTGGACTGGCCGCGTGGGGGCTGGCCCCGCGAGATCAACACCGGGCGGTACGACACCTCACACTGGTCTACGGTGGACAATTGACACACCGGCAGAAGCTGCAGATCGGCAGGGATTTCTTTGTCAACAGCGGCAGGAACATGGCCGACGTGCTCCGTTTTAGGAGGCACTTTGGGACCGAGCTCAGAGCTTTGGTGCAGGTCGAGGGGCTGGAGTATTTCGACATCGCCTATCGCCGCGGCAAGGGTGTGATCGGGGTAACCGGGCATATCGGCAACTTTGAACTGCTGGCAGCCTATATCGCGAGCCTCGGCTACGAAGTCGCGGTCATAGGACGCGAGCTGTACGATCCGCGGCTGGATCGCCTCTTGAGCGCCAATCGCGAGGCGGTGGGACTGGTTAATATCGCCACCACCGAGTCGCCCAAGATCATACTCGGATGGCTCAGGCAGGGAAGAGCGCTGGGTGTTTTGATTGACACCGATTCTCACCGGGTGCGCGGCCAGTTTGTCCCCGCGTTCGGGCGGTGGTCGTACACGCCGGTGGGCCAGAGTGTGCTCGGGCTTCGAACCGGGGCGGCGTTCGTACCGATGGCCTGCGTGAGGACCCCCGATAATCGTTACCGGCTCATTATTCAACCGCCGGTTGAAATCAAACCGAGCGGTGACTTCGAGGCCGATGTTTACAACATGACGTTGAAGTGCACGCAGGCGCTCGAAGAGTTTATCCGGGCGTACCCAGACCAGTGGCCGTGGCAGCACAACCGCTGGCGAACCAGGAAGATTCCAGCCGCTTGACTTGCCGCTGATTTGAGCGATCTTATTTGTCGATATACGTATAATAGCCTCAAGGCAGTACTATGGTTAGAATCGACCTCATTACGCTCATTCTGGCAACCTCACTTTGGTGGGGGTGCGGACGGAAAACTGTCTCGCAGGTGGACCAGACCGCCGCCGATTCGACCTTGCGCCCCGACTCCGAAGTCTCGGGGGCCACGATCCTTCTGTACGACCGCGACCTGGTGACGGCGGAAATCCGGTCCCACCTGATGCGACGGTTCGAGGCGGTCGACTCGACTGTCGGCTACGTCCTGGACATAGACTTTTTCGATTCGGCCGGCCACAAGACATCCAATCTGATCGCCGATTCGGGGGTCATTCGTGAGAAGAACGACCGCCTGGAGGTATTCGGGAAGGTGGTCGTCATCACCGAGGATTCAGCCCGCCTTGATACCAAGTTCCTGCGCTGGAACCCCGAAAGGCACAAGATCGAGTCGGACGCCTTTGTCAAGTTCACTCGTCGCTCCGATGTCATGACCGGTTGGGGGATGGAGGCCGATCCTGATCTGGGGCGGCTCAAGATCCTAAGCCAGGTTTCTGGCTCGGTGACCGAGGTTTCTGACTCCACCGGACAGTGAATTCTGCACACATTTGACGCTGGGGAGTGAATACGTCGGCCTTTTTGCGCGTATTGAAGTAGAAGTTTTGATTTCGTATCCGATGTCCCGCTCCGCGTGCGGCGGATGGGATGGCAAGCGTATCGGGCAAGGACAGGTTATGAATTACGCACATTCGTTTATCAAGTATCGCAACATGTGGGGGCAGGTTGGGCTGATGATAATCACTCTCGGCCTGTATGCGGTCTACTGGTTTTACCAGACCGCGGTCGAACTGGCTCGGCTGGCCGACGACCGTCGGGCGGAACCGGGGCTCTGGACGCTCCTGCTGTTTATCCCGTTTGCGGGGCTGTACTCCTATTACAAGTATGGCGAGCTCTACGAAGCGGTCAGCCGCGACCACATGAATCGCTGGATTGTCTGGTTTCTGTGGGTGTTCTTCTGCCCGGCAGTGTGGCTAATTATCCAGTCCGATCTTAATCGCCGCGCCCTCGCCCCACCTGCTGCCCAGCCAGCCTAACTGACGGGACGGCTTGTACTTCTCTGGCAATGTGGGTGGGATGGGTGGCCCCATGCCCCGGACTTCCGATCGATCGCCCGTAGCGCGACCATACTCCGCCTCTTGTGTTCTCGAACCCCTCAGCATATTTTCCGCAAAACCGAGTTGATGACGCGATGGGCAGGCTGGCGGATTTCTTTCAATTCTCGACCGCGCAATTGCGCTTTCTGATCGTACTGTCCGCGACCGCACTGGTGATGACGCTCTACCTGCTGATCCGAAGCCTCGCCAGCCCCACACCCGAGGCCCTGGCCATGCCCGTATTTCTTGGCGACGAGGACACCGAGTACACCGGCGTATTCGTTCTCGATCCCAACACCGCGCCGGTCGATTCTCTCGAACTGCTGCCGGGAATCGGGAGGGTGTTGGCCGATCGCATTGTCGAATATCGCCAGAAACATCGTTTCGTGCGTACGGTTGATCTTACCGAAGTCAAAGGCATCGGACCACGCCTTCTCGAACAGCTGCGCCCTTATATTCGCATCAGTAATCCATGAACCGGCGACGCATCGGTGTAGATTTTCACGCGGATTTTGTCCGTGTTGCAACCACCCACAGCGAATTCGGCAGGACCGTTGTCGAAAAACTGGAGCAACTGGCGCCACCAATTCCGGAGGAATGGGCGCGCGATACCGGCGGCCGCTTCGCGCTCTCCGTTCCCGATTCCCAGACAATGGTCAAGGCTTTGCGAATTGATCCGAGCGGATCGATCCCCCTCGCGGACAGGCTCCGTTTCGAGCTTGCGCAGTCAGTGCTTGAGAGCGAGTCGCTTTTCCACATGGATACTATCGGGACGGTCCTGCCTGACCGGCATCTCGGCATGATTTTCCGTCGCGAACACGTCAAGGAACTGACCCACAAGGTCGGTCTGGCGCCGATCCTGGAGAGTGAAGGTGTATCAGTTCAGTCGCGGGCGATTGCCTTAGGGCGAGGTTACCTGACGTTCTGCATGTGCCAAGACGGCGGCCTGGTAGTATTGGCGGACGTGTCGGCAAAAGCAGCCTCGATCTGCCTCCTTTATGACCGCCAAATCGCCGATGTTACATCACTGCCGATGTTGGACTATAACATGGCAGACGATTCCGGTCGCGCCCGATTCGGCGCGGATCTGAAGACGATTCTGAATTACCGGCAGTCGCTTTTGCGCGAGGCCGGTATCTCGGTGCCACCATCGGCGATATTCGTCGCCGGTGAGATGTCTGAGGAGACTGTCTTAAAAACTCTGCAGCCGCACTTTGCGGTTGACGTATCCGCCCCCCGGTTGATCGAGGGGTATTTTGCCGGACTTGGACAGGCTGACCATAGTGTGCTTTCCGCCTACCTGGTAGCGCTAGGCCTGACTGTCAATTAGCTTGCGAGGGGTGCGTTTTGGCTCTATGTTATCCGGCCCGGCGACCGAGTCGCCGCGCAGGAGCAAGGTGTAACCATGAGTGACCACAGAGACGCCCGCCGCGGCCTTTACCCCGGCACCTTTGATCCGGTTACCAATGGCCATCTGTCGCTTATCGAGCGGGCCTGTCACATATTCGACGAGGTAATCGTGGCGCTGGCGGTAAATGTGGGTAAAGAGCCTCTGTTCACGTTGCCGGAAAGACTCGATCTGATGCGCCAGTCGGTGTCGCCTATGCCGAGCGCAGCACAGATCCGTGTCGTGTCATTCGACGGCCTCTTGGCGGATTTTGTGCGGGAGCAGAAAGCTACCGCGATTATCCGCGGCCTGCGCGCGGTGTCCGATTTCGAGTACGAGTTCCAAATGGCGCTGATGAATCGCAAGCTGGCCCGGGAGGCCGAGACGGTCTTCCTGATGCCCGCGCTGTCATGGGTCTACCTGTCATCATCGATTGTCAAGGATGTGGCCGCCAATCGCGGTGATGTCAGCGGCCTGGTTCCGGACCCGGTGGCCGCGGCCCTGCTGAAGAAATTCCCCCGAAAGTAGCGCACGAGGAAAGGCGCCTGACGAGATGCCTCGGGTCTCGCCAGGCTGGATTGTCATGAGCGAAGAGAAAGAAGAAACGCCACCAGTCGAGGAAATCCAAATTCCGCTGACCGACCTGGTGCGGATTCGGCGCTCCAAAGCGCGCGAGTTGATCGCCGCCGGCATTAACCCGTATCCGTACCGCTATGCCAACCTACGCTACATAAGCGATATTCTTCGCGATTTCGAGAAGTTCACGGCTGAGGCGGCCGTTGTCAGAATTGCCGGGCGAGTCATGCTAAACCGGAAAATGGGTAAGGTGTTTTTCGCCCACGTGCAGGACAGCAGCGACCGGCTCCAGATTTATGTCCGGCGCGATGATGTCGGCGAGGACGCTTTCAAGTTGTTTGACCAGATCGATCTCGGCGATATCATCGGGTGCGAAGGCACACTATTTGTCACCAAGACCGGTGAACGCACCCTGAGAGTGGCCTCGGTTGAAATCTTGACCAAGGCGCTCCATCCGCTGCCCGACAAGCACTCCGGCCTGACTGACAAAGAGACGCGGTATCGCCGCCGTTATGCCGACCTGATAGTCAATCCGGAGGTGCGAGAGAACTTTCGGAAACGGTCACGCATCATCCAGGTCATTCGCGACTTTCTGAACGGCGAGGGATTTCTCGAAGTCGAGACGCCGATCTTGCAGCCGCTTTACGGGGGCGCCAGCGCCCGGCCGTTCAAGACCCATCACTATCGGCTTGATATTCCAATGTACCTGCGTATAGCCGATGAGCTTTATCTGAAGCGTCTTATTGTCGGCGGATATGACAAAGTATGGGAATTCTGCAAGGACTTCCGCAACGAGGGGCTGGACAGGCTGCACAACCCGGAATTCTCGATGATCGAGCTGTACTGGGCGTTCGCCGACTATCGCGACATGGCGGCGTTGTTCGAGAAGCTCCTGCGCCACACGGTGAAGGCTATCAACGGATCGTACAAGCTGTCCTACGGCGGCCGGGAAATCGATTTCGAGCCGGAGTTTAGTTGGGTGACGATGATTGGCGCGATCAAGGACCGCACCGGAGTAGATTTTGCCGATCTCGACTTCGCGGCGGCCAGGGCGGCGGCGAGGAAGCTCGGTGTCGAGGGCGACGAACTGATCAACCGAGGGAAGGTGATCGCGGCGGTTTTCGAGGCGAAGGTGGAGCCGACCCTGATTCAACCGACATTCGTGGCCGATTTCCCGGTGGAGATCTCTCCCCTGGCCAAGAAGCACCGCTCCGATGACCGCCTCACCGAAAGATTCGAGCTGTTTGTCGCGGCGCAGGAGATGGGTAATGCCTTTTCCGAGTTGAACGATCCGATAGACCAGATGCAGCGCTTTTTGCAGCAGGGTAAGGCGCTGGCGGCGGGCGACGAGGAGGCGCAGCCGTTAGACGACGATTTCATCACCGCCCTCGCCTACGGCATGCCGCCGACCGCCGGGCTCGGTTTTGGAATTGATCGGCTGGTCATGCTGCTGACCGATGCGCACTCGATTCGCGATGTCATTTTCTTCCCCCAAATGAAGGATTTGCGCGAGGGTTCGGTGCTGGTATCTCACATCCTGGCGCAGCTTTTGGAAGAAGAACAACTGTCTGATTGAGCCGTTTAGTGGATATGCGGCTTGGTGTCTTGCGTAATACGGATCTTGTCACGGCCTGTGTTTGCGTAGTGCTGGCAATCACCGCCTGCTCAGTGTATCGTTCCCGATATTTCCAGCGCGTCGACAACGAGGAAGTTCGGTTGGATAGTTTTCGCATCTCGCCACGAATCTTTGCCTTCAAAGATGAAAAAGCAGGCTCTGCCCGAGCTGTGAAGGGGACATTTACAGTTACCGTGCGTGTCGAAGACGCCCTTGCGAATCCGGAAGACCAGCTCTGGCAGTCGGGGCAAGCCGTAATCGACAGCCTCGCGGACCGGTTTCTCGATCGGGTCACGGCGGTTTTCGTAGTCGACTCTCTCGTGCTGCATGAAATCCCATCGACTCGAATCGAGTACGATTCCGTGGGGCTTGACGAAGTGGAGATGCACGTTCTGGATGACGGCCCGCCGTTCCATCGGTTGTTGCTGCAGCCGGACCGGAGAAACTACTCGCCCCGCCGGGAGACCTTCCTGACGCTCAAGTTCGGTGAAACGGTCCTGGGCGAGACCACCGCCGCCGTGCGTGCCGTCCTTCATGTCACTCGCCCCGGATCGCCACATCCGGCCGACTCGGCTGTCTTCCTGATGAGTCGGGTAGATTCCGAGGGTAAGGGCCTGATGATGTTCCGCGAGAGTGTGCAGGGGTACTAATCACTTTGAAAAAACCGGTAGTTGGGATAGTCGAACAATGTCCGCCACAGCCTACAAACCCCCAATGAACCTGTTCGATGACATCCGCACCATTGCCGTGGCGGGTGTCTCGCGCCGAAAAAACAAGTTTGGCTCGGTCGCACTTCGAGAACTGACGAAGCGCGGCTATGAAGTCTATCCCGTGCACCCAGCGCTCGACTCGACAGATGGCATCAGATGTTTCCATTCGCTGGCCGATCTCCCCGTGTTGCCGGACATGGTCTTGGTGACGCTCAAACCGGGTGGGGCAGTCGATATAGTGGACCAGGCGGCTACGCTGGGGATTCGCAAGGTCTGGTTCCAGCAGGGGGCGGATTTCAGCGAGGCCATCTCCCGGGCCAGAGACGCCGGAATGGAGATTGTCAGCCGACGCTGCGTCCTTATGTACGCCGGGCCGTTGACCGGCATTCATCGGGTTCATCGCTTTTTCAGCAGGCTGTTGGGGCAGTACTGAACTTTTCGGTGTTGCATTCGTCTGGAAGTGTAATTCGCATCGAGCTCGAATTGGAAGAGGTGTGAGGTGTCAGAAGTCCGTGTTCTCAAAGACGAAGAATTTCCCGAAATGATCCGCATCTGCGCCGAGGCCTACCCTTCTATGGGTATGGTCACCCCGGAGGACAAGCGGCAGTGGGAACAGAAGTTCAGATCCTCTCGGCGCGACCCGACCTGGACACCATACGGCCTTTTCCGCGGCGGCCAACTGGTCGGAGTTTGGCGGAATTTTGATTTTACACTGAACGTACGCGGCAATCTCATCTCCGCCGGCGGGCTTGGCATGGTGGCGGTGCATCTCGCCCACAAAAAGGAACATGTCGCCAGGGAGATTGTCGAGACATTTCTGGCGCATTATTACGAACGCGGCGATGCCATGACCACGCTCTGGCCGTTTCGCATCGACTTCTACCACAAGATGGGTTTCGGTCTCGGGGGGCGGCGATATCAATACCGGGTGCGGCCCGAAAGCCTGCCCAAAGGGCGGGGCAAGGAGCACGTAAGATTTCTCGGTGAAGCGGACATTCCTGCTTTGAACGAGTGCTACAACCGTATAGTCGAAAAGCAGACCGGGATGATTCTTCACAACGAGGGCCGCTGGCACAACCGGTTCGAGTTCTGGGAGAAACTACGCAGCGTCGGTTGCGAGATCGACGGCAGACTGGAAGGTTATCTGATTTACTCCTTCAAGACCCCCGACAATCCGGTCAGCTTCATGGATGCCGAACTTGTCGTCAACGAACTCATCTACCACACCCCAAAGGCGCTATCTGAGCTCCTGGCTTTTCTCCGTTCACAATTGGATCAGGTGTCGTTGATTACGCTCGAAGTGTCCGAGGACGAGTTCTATTTCCTGATGTCGAATCCGACAATTGCCTCCGGCGATAGAATGGCGCCAACGTATCACGAGAGCCATGTCGCCGGCCTCGGTATCATGTACCGGGTCATGGATCTCAAGCGGCTGTTTGATGGGCTGAGGCAGCCGTCATTTGCGGACGATCAGATCACCATAGAGATCGACCTGAGCGATACCTTCCTGCCCCAAAACGATGGTCCTCGGGTGGTGCGTTTCGAGAACGGAGTGGGTAAACTGATTGACCGTTCGGCTGCCGACGTGAAAGTCAGCCTCGATGTGGCGGAGTTTTCGTCGCTGCTGATGGGGGCGGTCGGATTCCGCAATCTGCACACCTACAGCCTGGCCCGGATATCTGATCTGGGGTTTATCGACCGAATCGACAGGTTGTTTGCTTACTCTCAACGGCCGTCCTGCGTGACGGCGTTCTAGGCTCGACACGCCTGCCCCTGACTCTGCCGCTGCTGTTGTTCAACAACTGATCAGAGAGAGGGGTAGAGGTCGATATTTGGTCTTTCCCCGGATCGTGCGGCTAAAGAGACCTGCGGCACTGACGATTTCAAGCAATAACCGTTAACTGACAGACGGCCTGCCCCCAAAAAGCGGCCCGTCTCACCCTGGCGATCCGGAGGACCTGCATGCTTAGTCTGCGCGACCGCTCTATCAGAGCTAAACTAACTCTCTTGGTTTTGCTCGTAACCATGGTGTCTCTCTTCCTTGCATCCGCAGCTTACATCGTAAACGACCGTAAGAGCTATCGCAACGAACTCGTCCAAAACTGCTCGCTGCTTGCAGCGGTCCTGGCCGGTAACTGCGCCAGCGCGGTAGCGTTCGATGATGCCGAATCGGCCAGGGAGGCACTGGCGGCTATCGAGAACGACCGCCATTTGGTCTGGGCGCTGGTTGCGCTCCCCGACGGCCGTGTATTTGCCAGCCATGCCCGCTCCGGTTCCGCCGCGCCTGCCGTTCCGCCGTCGCTTGGCGATGGCCAGCACACGTTCGATGACGACCACTTCGTGGTGGGTCGCTCAGTCAGAGCCGGCAACAAGACTGTCGGCAGTTTGATGATCTGTTCCGATTTGAAGCGCGCCGAAGAGCGGACAGCTTGGTTTCTCTGGACCAGTCTGGCGATCTGCGTGGTCATCTCCCTGGTGGGGCTGGTCATAGCGACCCTTTTCCAGCGGGTCATTTCCGGCCCGATCAAAGAGCTTCAGAGCGCGGCGAGCCGGCTGGCGGTAGGTGATCTGGAACTGAAAGTGGCTTACGGTTCGCAGGATGAAATCGGGCGGCTGGCCAGAGCAATAGTCGACATTCGGGACTATATGAAGACTCTCTCCGGTGCGGCCCGGCGGATTGCCGACAATGACCTGACCGTGGCTATTGAACCGCGTTCCGACCAGGATATCCTGAGCCAGTCGTTCTCGAGCATGGTGGCGAATCTATCGACGATGGTTAACAAGCTGCGCGAGCTCACCACGCGGGTTGTGAGCGCCGCCACCGAGATCGCCGCGTCCGCCGAGCAAATGTCAGCCGGCGCGCAGAGCCAGGCAGACAAAGTTCGCCAAGTGACAGCCGCAGTGCAGGAAATGGCTGCCACCATTACCGAAGCCACTCGCCACGCCACCGATGCCACCGAGGCGTCGCGCAAGGCATCCGAAACCGCTGGTTCGGGCGGTCAGATAGTCGGCCAGACGATCAAGGGGATGGGCGAAATCGCCAACCTGGTCAGCGAATCGTCGGAGTCTATCGGACGCCTGGCTGAATCGGCCGAGCAAATAGACAAGATTGTAAGCGTGATCGAGGATATTGCCGACCAGACCAACCTGCTGGCGCTTAACGCGGCTATCGAGGCCGCCCGCGCCGGCGAGCAGGGGCGGGGATTCGCGGTCGTGGCCGACGAGGTCCGCAAACTGGCCGAACGCACCAGCCGCGCCACCGGCGAAATCAAAGATGTTATCTCTGCCGTGCAACAGAAGACCGGCGATGCGGTCGGGGCGATGGAGACCGGAATCAGAAGTGTTGATAAAGGTCGCGAACTGGCCGACCGAGCAGGCAGTTCCCTTCAGGAGATTGTCACTACGTCTCAAAATGTTATGGCCATGATCGAGCAGATCGCCTCGGGGGCGCTCGAGCAATCGGCTACGGCCGCGGAAATCTCACGCAGTGTCGAGGATATCTCCGTGGTAACTTCGGAGACCGCCAAGGGCGCCGGAGAGATGGCCGAAGCGGCGGAGGATCTCAACCGTCAGGCGGACTCGCTGCGCGAGATGGTGGCGCGATTCAAGACAATCTCGTAGACCGAGCAATCGCTCGTCTGAGGCATGGGCGCGTCGGGCCGCAACGCAACGCGTCACGCACCTGAGCAGACCCCGCGCCTCAGTGCCACGCGCCGATAATAACGCCTATCAAGATAAAACCGACCAGGTGGTAGAGGATATTGATGGCCGACAATAGCCGAGGTCGCTGCTCAAAGAGATCGTTAACACCCATTGACGTCAGCACGAAGCAGATCCCGGCAAGCAGTCCCAGCACGATTCCGTCCCACACGGTCGCAAGTTTCGCCCACACATAAATCCGAGCGATTCCATAAGCGACAAGGAAAGATAGTATCAGGGCCCAGACATAGGTCACCGGAGAGAAGCCGGCGGCTATCTGTTCTTTGGTCTTGCCGATACCGTTCATCCAGGCGCCGGCGAAAAGCGGTGGCGAATACCAGACCGCGCCGAGAGCCATATAGGCGATTGCCGCCACTATCACCGCCCACCAGTTCATTGAGATTGCCGCCATACAAGGTTACCTCCTTGTTTAGCGTTTACCGGGCCGGATTATGAAATTGTGGTGTCAATAAGTCAAGTTTTTTATATTGGCACAGTGACTTGCGACCACACAGGGCAACTATACAACCAATCGGGCAGTGGTATGTCCGACGCATATTCCTTAAACTTGCGCCTGATCCCCCAAAGGAGAACCGCTATGCGCGCTTTTGTGTCATTGTTGCTCGCTGCTTCCTGTTTTCAGATGTTCGCCCTGGCGTATCCCCTGGCTGCCCAGGACGACACGTTGCCGGCGTTCCTAAAAGACCGCGGCACGGGAATTCCGACCTCGATGTTCGGCACCTACGTTCGCGAAGGGGAACTACTCATCTACCCGTTCTTTGAGTATTACCTCGACAATGATCTCGAGTATAAGCCGGACGAGTTGGGGTACGGTGCCGATATCGACTACCGCGGAAAGTACCGGGCCTCGGAAGGGCTGATCTTCCTGGGCTACGGCATCTCCGACCGGCTGGCTATCGAATTCGAAGCGGCCGTAATCGACGCCTCGCTGGAGTCTGCGGAAGACGACACTACCGACGTTCCCGATAAAATACAGGAATCGGGGCTGGGCGATGTCGAGGGACAACTCCGCCTGCGCTGGAATCACGAGAGTGAACGCAGCCCTGAGTTTTTTACTTACTTCGAGGCGGTCGCGCCGAATCAGAGGGACAAAGTGCTGATCGGGACGCCCGATTGGGAGTTGAAGCTGGGATCGGGAGCGGTCAGGGGATTCTCGTGGGGTACAATGGCTGGCCGGCTGGCCATGGAGTACTCGGTGGAGGAGGACAAGTTCGAACTAGGGGAATTCGCGCTCGAATACTTGAAGCGGTTGTCGCCGACCTGGCGTGTCTATCTTGGGGCGGAAGGGGCGCAGGATGAAATTGGGCTTATCGCCGAGGCGCAGTGGCACGTTACCAAGTCGGTGTTCTTCAAGTTTAACAACGGGATTGGGATAACGTCGAAAGCGACCGATTGGGCTCCGGAGGTAGGGGTGGTGTTCTCGGTGCCGGTGAGATGATTTAACCTGTAGGTAGAGACGCCTCTCGGTGGCACTCTATTTCCGATGGGATTGAGAAAGTGCTCGGTGCCCCACCCCTTTGGGTGGGATGGAAGTAATTCTCGAGTGAAGAACTGCCCTTCCGTCGGCAGATGAGGGCATCTGCCGGGCACGGTTATGAAGCCCTCGGTGGCCCAGCACTCTTGGTGGGATTGAAATGCCTTTGTAACTGATCGGCAGGCCTCCGCGCCTGCCGCAGGTCGACGCGGCAGGGATGGAACCCTGCCGATCAAAAAAAAAAGAGATTCATCTCGCGAAAAGGAGATCCGGCAGGCTCACCTTTTAAGGTGGGATTTATAATGAGCGATGTCGGGTTTCTCGCTCAAATGGTCAATGCTCGGAACCCGACCTACAAGCCTGAGATTGGCAGGTTCGAGGCGAACCTGCCCTACCGGATCTACCCCTTCATCACCCCCACCGGGCGCAGGCGGGCGACTTTCCGCGCGATCCCGGCGTTGTGTGCGATCTGTACGACCTCGTCAACGTCTTTGTAAACTCCTGGCGCTTCTTCGGCCACACCGCTCTTGCTGGCGGCGCGAAGGTAGATACCCTGTTGTTCCAGTCTCGCCCGCACCTGATCGGCCCGGAACATCTTTGTAGCGGCCGTGCGCGACATGCGGCGTCCCGCTCCATGACAAGTGGAGCCGAACGTCTCCCGCATCGCCTGGTCCGTTCCCACAAGCAAATACGACGCGGACCCCATGTCGCCCGGAATCAACACCGGCTGGCCGACATTTCGATAAGCCATCGGCACCGCTGAATTTCCCGGCCCGAACGCCCGAGTCGCGCCTTTGCGATGCACATACAGTTTGCGCCGTCGCCCTTCGTATTCATGCTCCTCGAATTTGGCCATGTTATGAGCGATGTCGTAAATGAGGGCGAGCCCAAGACGGTGCGCATCCTCGCCCAGCACCTGTTCAAAAGACTCGCGCACCCAGTGGGTGATCATCTGGCGGTTGGCCCAGGCGTAATTGGCACCGCACTTCATGGCCGCAAAGTACCTCCGCGCCTCGGGTGACGATGCCGGGGCGCAGGAAAGCTCACGGTCAACCAACGGAATGTTGTATTTCTGATTGGCGCGGCGCATCGTATCGAGATAGTCGGTGCAGATTTGATGGCCGCAGCCGCGCGAGCCGGTGTGGATCATGATCGTGATCTGGCCTTGTTCGGTGATGCCGAACGCCTTGGCGGCGTCGCGGTCGAAGATTTCATCCACCTTTTGGATTTCGAGAAAGTGGTTGCCTGCCCCGAGCGACCCCAGTTGCGGCGCGCCCCGTTTCTTGGCGTTTTCCGAGACCGCCTCAGGATCGGCCCCGCGAATGCATCCGTTTTCCTCGGTGGCCTCGAGATCGCCCTTCCAGCCGTACCCCTCGGTAACCGCCCATTCAGAACCGCGCGCCAGGACTTCGTCGATCTCAGTGTGCGACAGCTTGCGCTTACCTCCGGCGCCGACCCCGGATGGGACATTGCTGAACATCGCGTCCACCAGCGGTTTGATGTGCGCCTTGACGTCATCGAAACGCAGCGATGATCGTATTAGCCGCACCCCGCAGTTGATATCATAGCCCACTCCTCCCGGCGAGATGATCCCCTCTTCGGCGTCGAACGCCGCCACTCCGCCGATCGCGAAGCCGTAGCCGTGGTGAATGTCCGGCATGGCGAACGAAGATCCGACAATGCCTGGCAACGTGGCGACATTGGCCACCTGATCGGGGGAATCATCCTGGATGATCTGGTTGAACATCGGCTGATCGGCATAAATCAGCCCCGGCACCCGCATACGGAGATTGGCCCGTTTCATGGCGTCCGACTGATAAGTCGGCTCGATACGAAACCGGCAATCATCTACTTTGGTCGCTACTCCGCGCCACACCATGGCTGACTCCTTTGGCCGACGATATTCCAGCGTGCCATATCGTAAACCGTGCCTGGCAGATGCTCACATCGGTCCCGCTCAGCGGCGGGGACGAGTGGCGCGGCCGTTGCGACCGCAACGGACGTGACACGCGGCTCCGTCCGCTGCAGCGGCTGGTTGGGCGACACCAAGCCTACTCGAGCCTCAGCCGCATCCACTTCTCGGGGGCCTCCTGCGATACTCCTAACGGGAGCGATTTCTCGGGCCGCTTAAGGTGCACGAAGAGGTACACGTCGGCACCAAGCTCGCGACGGTCGAGCTGGAACTCGAATGCCTCGGGTTCAAGGAACCGTTGACGATCCCCCTCCACGATCGTCCCGACCACATTCGCCGACCACCAAGAATTGCGACCCCACGACATCTCCGCCCAGCGCCCCTCGTCGAGCACTTTCTCCCCAAGTGCTGAAGAGACGTGCAACATCCGCGTCCGCTCATGCGATCGGAGATACAGGTCTACACCCGTGTGCCGAGGCCCCTGGAAGGCGATGGCCAGGAACAGGCCACTACCGTCTTTGTGGACTCGAATCTCGGTGTCTGCGTCGAGTCGCGCACTGGCCGAGCTGTCCCATTCTCCGTCACCCAGAAACCCGTTGACAAGTACGCAACCGCCATCAGGCACGGACACGACAGTCAGAGTAGTGGCGATCACCAAAGCAAGTACAGTCACAGATCCTCCTTTCGGCTGAGCGCTCTACGTCGTAGTGTCGCCCAACTGCCAGATATGCTGACACTATATATCAAACAGCACCTGCACATGGCAAGGGGTGTCGCCAATTCCCTCATTGATCTCCATCAGGTGATACGAAACACCCTTGACCACTATGCCGCCGCCGTGCCGTTTGGAGTCAAACGGCTCACCGAAACAGACCGCTAACAGGCGGCGATCACTATCGAACGTAACTCGAAACTCACTCAGCACGATGTTCCGGGTCTCGTGCATGACTATCAGCTCTGAGAGGAACGTGACCAGCAGCCCTTCGACATCGATAGACTCGACTGTAATGTAATGTTTCTCCACCGCTCGAATCTCCGCTCCGCCGGTGATGATGTCGAACATCGCTCTCGCGGCGTTGGCAAACGCCTCCGCTAAGGTCGCGCCTTCGGCGCGGGCGATTATATCGGCGGTGTGGTCTTTGAATTCGTACGGTTTCACGACTTTCATAGTCCAGGAGTAGATCGGGACCCTCGTGGTCCCGACAGCGCTTCCGGCCCTATGCGCGAAAATAGGTCAGCGCACGAAGCGACGCAATCCGCCGCCTGATCGCGTACCGAGTCAGGTTTGCGGTCGCGCGGCAACTGAAATCCTGAACGCAGAACGACGCCATCACGGTCCCGGTCGCCATTGCCCGGCGAAAAGCGTGTTCGTCGAGGCGGTCGGCCCCGCAAAGGCTGCCTATAAACCCGCCGGCAAAGGTGTCGCCCGCGCCGGTGGGGTCTTTCACTTTCATCAGAGGCAGCGCCGGCAAGGCGAAAAACGAGTTTTTGCCGTACATCTGAACACCGTAGCCGCCTAGCTTGACGATAACACGTTTGGGGCCGAGCTTGAGAAGCGCCCGCGCCGCGTTGGGAAGCGCATGGCAGCCGGTGAACTGGCGGGCCTCGGCGTCATTGATACAAATCACATGAGAGCGGCGGAAGATCCGTTCAAGTCGTGACCTCTCTGACTTTATCCAGTAGTTCATCGTGTCGCACAACACCAGGCGCGGCCTTTTCATCTGGCGAAGCACCTGAAGCTGCAGGTCGGGCTGGATGTTGCCGAGAAACAGAAACGGCGCCCGACGGTATTCGAGCGGTATAATCGGCGTGAACGCCTGGAACACATTCAACCGAGTGGCGCGTGTGTAGGCGTGGTTCATGTCGCCCTCGTAGAAGCCCGACCAGTGAAAAGTCCGTCCCCGCGGGACCACCTGCAGCCCCTCGAGATCGATCTTCCGTCGCTCTAACAGATCGAAATGCCGCGGCTCGAAATCCCCGCCTACTACTCCGACTATTCCGGTTTTGGCGAAATACGACGCCGCCACCGACGCGTACGTCGCGGTGCCGCCCAGGGCGCGGGAGACCTTGCCGTGCGGCGTCTGGACCGTGTCGAGCGCGACCGATCCTACTATGACCAGATCAACCAAACTCACTTCTCCTGTCGCGAGGGGTGCCGATTCAACCTCCGGGCCGTCCGCCGTCAGTCGGGGTCGGCAGGCAACACATATAGCGGCCGGCCATTAAGCGGGAAACTCGACTTTGGCGAACCACTCCAATTCGATTTCCGGGAAAAGCGTGTCACGTTTGGCGCAGTCGCGGAAATACTGCCACTCGCCGTCCGAGACCGGGTCCCCGGCAATCAGCTTTTCAGCCAGCGTGGCCAGCCGCTTGAAATCTTCGTAATGTTCAGTCAGCCTCAGTTCAGCGTAGTCACGAGCCGCAAAAGTCGAAATCAGGAACTGCCAGTCTGACGCCGACAGCAGCATCAGCTCCCGTGCCGCCTGCTTGAGTACCTGCTCCAGTTCGGAGGTCCGCCGCGCCGGTTCGTCGAGCCAGATCCGGGCCAGCTTGCACATCCGCGATTCGGCCTCGTAAATGTGCACCCAGGTCCACTCCGTGTGCTGGTTGAGCCATATGTAATGGTGATTCCCCTGACCCCAGCTTCCTTCGGGGACTGAAACAACCTGGGTCGGTTTGCGGCGGTCAAGATCTTCGGACAGGAAAGAGAGGTCGATATTCTTTGACTCGCATGCCTTCCTGAGGACCTGTTTGAGAAAGAGCGGCCCCTCGAACCACCAGTGGCCGAACAGTTCGGCGTCGTACGGCGCCACCAGAATGCCGGCACGCTTGCTCTCGTCGTGGTAGGCACAGAGGATTTCTTCGGCCTTGCCGGCGAAATGGGCGGCGTTTTCTTCCAGTCGTCCCAGTGCAGAATGGCGGTGGTACTCGACCTTGTCGGCCAGGTCGGATTTCGCCGAGGTAACCGCCCAGTAGCGCAGGCCGCCGGGGAACCGCTTCTTATGGAAGTCAAGATAGTGCCCGTCGCCGGGATAGCCATGTTCACCCGACCAAACCAGAAGGCCGGTCTCGGGGTCGCGGGTGAACACCGCGGTGGGCGCTTTGCCCTCGGTGTTGGAGGCGGCGAAGTAGACCTCGCGGGGAGTCTTGTCGAACTCTTCGGCTCTCGGTTGATAATACTTCTCGAACTGGTCCCAGAGCAGTTTGAGGGCGTCGAACCGATCGATATACACGCCTATCGATTTGCCGCCCTTGAGCAGGGCCGAGTCAATGATGAAAAAGTCGAGCCCGTTTTCGGAAAGAAACTCCTCGACCCCTTTCCGGTGGTATCCGTTCCGGCTGCCGTGTATCGGCACGGGTGGTGTCCATTGATAGCGCGGCCGGTAGGCACATTCAGGAAGCCAAATGCCGCGCGGTTTACGGCCGAAGTGTTTCTCGTAGTTTTTGACCGCCGCTTTGGTCTGTGCCTGCAAGGATTCATCGCGAGATAACAGCGGGAAGTATCCGTGAGTCGCCCCGCAGGTGATGATCTCCAGATAGCCGTCGTCTTGAAGTCGGCGGAACTCATACAGGATGTCCTGGCCTATGTAATTGAACTGCTCGAGCGTCTTTTCGTAAAACGCCTCCCACATGTGCGATGTGGCCAGCAGGTTTTCCTGGCCGTACTTGTAGAACTCCTCGCTGTCGTGACGAGCGGCGCGGATTTTCTGGTTGAGATAAGCGACAAACTCTTCCTTGAATTCGCTGTCGGAGAGCTGTTCACACAGCACCGGTGACAGCCCGATAGTCAGTTTTGGGCGGTACCCTTCGGCGACCAGCTCGTGGAGGGCGCGAATCAACGGCTGATAGGTCTCGGCAGCGGCCTCGCACAGCCAGTCCGTCCCGTGGGGCCAGCGGCCATGAGAAAGAACATACGGCAGGTGTGAGTGCAGGACTACAGTGAAGTATCCCTTTTTCACTTGGCCGCTCCCATGGAACCGGTTTCAAACCCGATCGGCTTGGCGCCGGTTTGCGGGCCGCCGTGCATCTTGATCTCCCCGAACTGTTCCTCATGTTTCTTGATGTTTTGTTCCAGTGTCTGGAGCAGCAGCTTGGTGTGCATGGGGGTCATGATAATGCGCGCCACCACCTTAGCCTTGGGGGCGGCGGGCATTACGCGCGCAAAATCGAGCACCATTTCCGTCGGCGAGTTGTGGATCATTGCCAAATTGGCATAAGTTCCCTCGGCCTCTTTTTCGCCAAGTTCGATATTGATCTGCTGTCTGGGTGGGGTGGTCATCGGTATTTTCCCTCCGGGAAACCGGTCTGTGGTTCTTCGCTTGTAACAGAACCACCATTGTAATATATTCGGCCCCCGAGTCAACCTCTTTGTCGATAAGATCGTACGAGGTCGACTGAGGGCCGACTCCAAACAGGAGCCACATGTCCTTAAGCCGAAAGCGCATCCAGCAACTGACCGCCGCTATCGGGCACGCCCGGGTGCTAATCCTGGGCGATATCATGCTGGACGAGTACCTCTTTGGCTCGGTGGCCCGGATTTCCCCCGAAGCTCCGGTACCAGTGGTGGATATCGAGTCGACGCGCCAACTGCTGGGGGGCGCCGCCAACGTGGCGGCCAATATCCGGGCCCTGGGGGACAAGCCGATTCTGCTCGGTGTGGTGGGGCACGATCGCGCAGCGGACCAACTGCGCTCTCTCATGCGGGAGCGTGGGATGGCCACCGACTACCTGGTTGAGGACCGTTCCCGTCAAACGACCATCAAAACCCGAATCATGGCCCACAGCCAGCAGGTGGTGCGTGCGGATCGCGAGACTCGCCACGATCTGGATCCGTCGGCCGAGCGCGAAATAATGGCGCGCTTTGAAAAGGCGGCCCGAACCGTTTCGGCGGTGATAATCTCCGACTACGGCAAGGGGATGATCACCCTGTCGCTGCTCCAGAGTGTGGTCGAATACTGTCTCAAGAAGAAGATCTTCGTGGCGGTCGATCCGAAGGAAAACCGCTTCCACCATTATCGCCGAGTATCACTCATAACGCCGAACCACCACGAGGCCGGTTTTGCGTTCGGGCGGCGGATTCTCAACATGGATGACCTCCTGGCGGTCGGTCAGGGGCTGCTCGACAAGCTCGAAGCAGAAGCTATCCTGATCACCCGCGGCCCGCAGGGGATGTCCCTGTTTCGGCGGGGTCACCCGCCTACCCATATTCCGACCTTTGCGCGCCACGTGTACGACGTCACCGGCGCGGGGGACACGGTTATCGCGGTGTACGTTTCGGCGGTGGCGGCTGGGGCCGATCCGGTCGAGGCGGCGATCGTATCCAATGCCGGCGCCGGGGTGACAGTCGCCGAGGTCGGCACGGCCTCGGTTACGGTTGCACAGCTCCGCGAAGAGCTGGAGCACCATCTAAACAGCGGGCGTCTCGCCGAGGCGAAGCCGACCCTCAAATCCAAAGGACGTAAATCGTGAGACAACTCATCTGTATCGCCCTGCTCGCTCTGGCGGCTTGTTCTGCCAACCAGGAACCACCACAACCCTTGAGATTCACTTACCACCCGCCCGATTCAGTCTCTTTTGTGGTCGAGTTGGCGATGACCCAGGTGTCGGCTCAGGACCAGCAGCAGATGGTCGACAGCACCTGGACCAGAACCCGTCACTCCCAGGTGGCAGTCCCCGGCGGGTACCAACTGTCCGGATTGACCGATACGGTGATCGTTTTCCGCGACGGGCAACCGGTGATTAATCCGCTGGTGGGACTTTTTTCCCAGGGCCATATCGTGTTCCAGATAGATGCATCCGGCCGGATAACGCGGGTGTCCGGTTTCCAGGAGCTGCTTGACAAACTCGACCAGTTGGTCGGAGCGGATACAGCCGCGGCGGTGCGACAAGCCGTCACGGCCCAGGTCCTTGAGCAGCAGGAAATCGAAACCTGGAATGCCAAGTTCTCCCCGTTTGTGGAGCGCGAAATGCGCCTGGGCCAGGCTTACTGCGATACCACCTATCCCACCCTACCGGTCGAAGGGAGGCTGACATCGTACGGTATCAGCGAACTGGTGGATACTGTCAGAATCGGATCAAAACTGTGCGGCAAGCTGCTGATCACGTCCAGCACTAATCCGGCCGAACTGGCCCGGCTGTCCGATAGGACAGTCGATGACGTCAATAAGCTCTTCGGTTTGGGAGGAGACGCCGCGTCACAGGCCGCCCAGCGGCAGGCTGGGCTTTCGACACGGCGGGAGTGGCTGGTCGAGTTCGAATCGATGCTTTCTCACACGGAATCGTCGCGTCAGGAGGCCTTTTATTACGAGCTGACCGCGAGCGGCATGCCGGTAAAAAACACTATTTCTGAGTCACAGAGCAAGAAGTTCGTGTATCCGTGAGTATCGGGAAACGCAAGGACCGCGGCGTAACGCCTCGGATATTGCCGATTGGAAATCACTGTCTCACGACCAGAGGTTTGCACCATATGAACAGCCTGGGATTACGGTTCAATCAAACACGACTGACTATGTTGGTCGCAGCAATCCTGCTGCTTTCGCATTCTGTGCTAAGCGCACCCGCCACTCGAGTGCGCGATTCGATCCCGGAACAGTACAGGTGGGACCTGAGCGATATCTATCCGAACCGGGCGGCTTGGGAACGTGCGTACGACTCGGCCTCCGGCATGATGGACTCTTTCGGTTCGTTCAAAGGGCGGGCCTCGAAAACCCCCAAGGATCTGGCGACAGTGCTCGAGTTCCGGGATCAGGTGGGGATGAAAGTCGACCGGGTCTCGCTCTTTGCCGATCTGAATCTGGCCACGGCGATAGGCGACAACGAGCTAACCGCTCGCAATCAGCGGGCCGAGAACCTGCGTTCTCGCCTGGCCGAAGCCGCATCCTGGCTCGAGCCGGAATTGCTGCAGCTATCCTCGGAGACGGTTCGGAAATGGCTGGACCGGGAGCCTGCTCTAACTCCGTACCGCTACTGGCTGGACAACCTGTTTCGCATGAAGCCGCACTATCTGGATGAAAAAGGGGAACGGCTGCTTTCATATTTCGGAACTTTCAACAGCTCTGTGGACGCTGTTTATTCTGGTTTCGTTTACTCCGACATCCAGTATCCCACGTATATAAGCGTGAGTGGGGATACGCTTCTGCTCAGCGAAGGCCAGGTCTGGTACCAGATGCGCACCAACCGGGACCAGGAGGAGCGCCGCCGGATATTTCAGACTTTCTACAAGGCTTACGACAGCTATATCAACACCTATGCCGCCATGTACAACAGTATTCTTCAGCGCGACTGGGCGCTGGCTCGGGCGCGCAATTACGAACTGACGCTGGAGGCGGCTCTTGACGGCGATAATGTCCCCGGCGAGGTGTACCGCAATCTGATCAGCACGGTGCGAAAGGGCACAGGACCGCTCCAAAAATACCATCAACTGCGCAAGGAGGCGCTCGATCTGGAGCATTACTACTGGTCTGACCGCCAAGCGTCGCTGATTAGCTCCGACCACAGCTACGAGTATGATCAGGTCGTGCCGTGGATGTACGAGGCGATGGCTCCGCTAGGCGACGATTACGCCCGGCGGCTAGGGCAGCTTTTTGGCGGGCGGCGGATCGATGTCTACGAAAATGAGGACAAGTACACCGGCGGGTTTCAGTCGGACGCCTACGGCACCCCACAGTACATCCTGATGAACTTCAATGGCACGCTGGAGGAGGTCTTTACCCTGGCGCACGAGGCGGGACACGCCATTCACGCGAACTACTCGGGCGAGAATCAGCCCTACGCCACCGTATACTCGACTATTTTTGTCGCCGAGGTGCCGTCGACTCTCAACGAAGCGCTGCTGCTAGATTACATGATGCAGCGCACCGATTCGCCGGAGGATCGCGTGGCCATGCTCCAGCGCGCGATTGAGAACATCGAGGGGACATTCTACCTGCAGACCATGTTCGCCGATTTTGAATGGCAGGCCCACCAGCTCGTGGAGACAGGCGAACCAGTGACCGCCGAATCGCTCCGCGGCATCTGTGGGCAACTCATGAGCGATTACTACGGAGAGGCGATTGAGGTAGACAGCCTTTACTACTCGTACTGGACCCGAATCGGGCACTTCTTCTCCAGCCCGTACTATGTTTACAAGTACGCCACCAGCTTTGCGGCGTCGGCGCAGATCGTACAGGGGATCCGGTCCAGCGATCCTGAAACCCGCGACAAATCTCTGGACGCATACCTGGCCCTGCTGAAAGCGGGCGGCAACAATTACCCGATGGCGCAGTTGAAAGCAGCCGGTATCGATATGACATCGCCCGAGGCCATTCAGGCGGTCATCGACCAACTCGACACTCTCGTAAATCGCCTGGAGGCCGAGCTCGCCAGGATCTGATTTATTGCTGGACAGGCCGTTCATGCTCGTACCTCGCAACAAGATAGCCGCCCTGGCTGACCGTCTCCGGCGCAAGGGCAAGAAGCTGGTGTTCACCAACGGTGTGTTCGACATCCTTCACCGTGGCCATGTCGAGTATCTGGCCAAGGCGAAGTCGTGTGGCGACGTGCTGATAGTGGGCCTCAACAGCGATACGTCTGTCCGCCGCCTCAAGGGATCTGCGCGCCCAGTCCAGAGCCAACGCGATCGCGCCGCGATATTGCTCGCGCTGAAATCGGTGGACTATGTCGTAGTCTTCCATGAAGACCGGCCGGACCGGCTTATTGAGCAGGTGCGCCCGGATGTGCTCGTGAAAGGGGCGGACTACAGACTGAGCGAAATCGCCGGCGCCGCGTTTGTCAAAGCGTACGGCGGCAAGGTTAGCCGTATCGGGCTTACGCCGGGTCGCTCCACCAGCCGCCTTCTGAAAAAGCTGGGCTGAGTCGGCGTGGTGTGTTCGCTAGCGGAGCCGTAAGTATGTCTCAAGTTGAAACTCGGACCGAATCCGCGCTTGTAGACCGTCTGGCGGCGGACGGGTACTGGGTCGCGATTGCCGTCAAACGCCTGAGCGAGGGGAAATACGCCGATGCCATTGCGCTCTGCCGAGAAAACCTCGAGAGCCGGCCCGATCTGGTGTCCGGGCGGCTGGTGTACGCTCAAGCGCTCTTCCGCTCAGGTCAGGCCGAGAGCGCGGCTGCACATTTCCGGCGGGTCCTGGCGCTGGATCCGGTCAACATTGTCGCGCTCAAATACCTGGGAGATATCGCCTTTGAGGCCGGTGATGTCGTCTCGGCTATGAGCAACTACGGCCGCATACTCGAGATCGACCCGTTCTGCCGCGGGTTAAGATCCGATATCGTACGCCATCGTACGGAAACAACTCGAACCATCACACTGACACGCCGCGCCGAGGCAAAAGCCGACTCGGTGGCGGAAAACCTGCGGGAAATACCGTTTTATACCGAAACGATCGGCGACCTTTATCTCGCCCAGGGGTATCCTCGACTGGCGGCGCGAGTGTTTCGCAAGCTGAGCCTCGAGAGTGACTCACCCCGCATCACCGAAAAACTTAGCCTCGCTGAGAGCAAAAAAAGAGATAAGGATGACTGACTATGTCCGCAAAACGTCTTGCTGCTGTTCGCGCCCAACTTCAGGAAAGCAATCTCGACGGGCTGATTGTTGTCAACCGCAATCAGGTTCGTTACCTCACGGGTTTCTACGGCCACGATGACCTCGATGGCCTGCTGGTTCTGGCGGGTCGAAGTTCATTTCTGTTCACCGATTTCAGGTACACCGACGATGCCAGAAAGTCGGTGCGTGGCGCGAAGGTCGAGATCGTCAAAGGCTCCAAAATCGCTGCCCTCAAGGAGTGCCCGGGACTTGGTGGGGCCAACTTTCGCCTGGGGTACGACGCCGCCACGATGACTATGGCGATCGCCGAACAGGTGCGCAAACACCTCCCCGGCTGCCTGCTGGTGCCCGCCGAAAAGGTCTTCGCCGAGTTCGGCTGGGTCAAGGATGGGTCGGAATTGGCCAGCATACAAGAAGCGGTCGACATCTCCGACCGGGCGTTCGAGCGCATTCTGAACCTGGTTATCCCCGGAATTCGGGAGCGGGAGCTGGCGGCGGAACTCGAGTACCAGATGGCCATGCTTGGTTCGGAGAAGCCGGCGTTCGAGACGATTGTGGCCTCCGGGTACCGCGCAGCCATGCCCCACGGGCTGGCATCCGCAAAGAAAGTGCAGAAGGGTGACTTTGTGACCTTCGACTTTGGAGCGACTGTTGGCGGGTACCTTTCTGACATCACCCGCACCGTAGTAGTCGGCAGGGCCACCAGCCGTCAGAAGAAAGTGTATAATACGGTACTGAAGGCTCAGTTGGCTGCGATCCGCAGGATCAAGGCCGGGGCGAGCGGCAAAATGGTCGATAAAACCGCCCGTGACCTGATCAAACGGGCCGGCTATGGCAAGAACTTCGGCCACGGGACCGGCCACGGGATCAGCATGGAAATCCATTCCGGTCCCCGGCTCTCGCCTCTGGCCGACGATAACCTCAAGGCGGGCAACGTAGTAACAGTGGAGCCCGGCATTTATATCAGCGGCTGGGGCGGGGTCAGGATCGAAGACGATGTACTTGTCACCCGCAATGGCTGTCGGGTCCTGAACCGGGCGCCAAAAAACTTGTTGGAGCTATAACCCGAAAACGGTATTATCCCTATCGCTTGGGTTTTGCCACTGTCGGAGGCCCTGCGCGGCCGCCGCTATCGGCCGTCAGGGAGGAGTCCAATGAGAGAGAAATATATCAAAAGCCTGATACGCCTGGTTGAAGAGTCAGATATTGAATCGCTGGAAGTTTCCAGTTGGGGCCGCAAGGTGCGCATCACCCAGCGTCTCGGCGCGCATCCCAACGGCCACAACAACGGCGGAAACGTCGTTCCGATGCCCTCCCTGGGGTCCCCCCAGGCCACCGCGTCGACCCCGCCCCGGGAAGTTCCGGCTGAACCATCCCAACCAGTTGCCGACAATACCAGTAACCTGGTCGAGATCAAGTCGCCCATGGTAGGCACGTTTTATCGGTCACCGGCGCCCGACGCCGACCCGTACGTGTCCCTCAATGAGCGAATTACCGAGGGCCAGGTAGTGTGTATTGTCGAGGCAATGAAACTGATGAACGAGATTGAATCGGAAGTCAGTGGTCGGGTGGTCAAAATCACGGTGGAAAACGGCAAGCCGGTCGAATTCGGCCAGGTTCTCTTCCTGATCGATCCCACGAGCTGACCTCCCGGTTCTCGGGAAAGGCGCTTCCATGAATCTCAAGCAGATGCTGGTTGAGATGCTCAACCGCAAGGCTTCGGATTTGCATATCCGGGTCGGGGTACGGCCGCACCTGCGGGTCAACGGTTCCCTTCAGCATATCGCCACCGATCCGATCACGATCGAGGCCATGGAACAGGTGGTCGGCCAGATCCTCAACGAAAAGCAATTCGAGCGCTTCCAGCGCAAGAACGAGATGGATCTGGCGTTGTCGGTGGCCAAGCTGGGTCGATTCCGTATCAATCTGTTTCGTCAGCGCGGCACCACCGGTATCGCCATTCGTGCGGTCAACACGGTTGTACCCGGTTTCGAGGAATTGAACCTGCCCAAGATAGCCAAGGACCTGGCCAGGGAGCGGCGCGGCCTTATTATTGTCACCGGCACTACGGGTTCGGGAAAGTCGACGTCACTGGCGGCGGTCATAGAGGAAATCAACGCGAATTCAGCCATGAATATCCTCACCGTCGAAGACCCGATCGAGTATATCTATCGCGACAAGAAAGCGATCATCTCGCAGCGCGAAGTCGGCGGGGATACCGAGTCATTCGCCACGTCACTTCGCCATGCTTTCCGACAGGACCCGGACGTGATCATGATCGGCGAGGTGCGCGATTTAGAGACAATGTCAATCGCGCTGACCGCCGCGGATACCGGCCATCTGGTGTTGACCACCCTGCACACGTTGAACGTCGTCGAGACCATCACGCGTATCGTGTCGTTCTTCCCGCCTCACCAGCATCAGCAAATTCGTCTGTTGCTGGCGGGCACGCTCAAGGCTATCATCTGCCAGCGCCTGTTGGCCCGTTGCGACATGCCCGGCCGCGTGCCTGCGCTGGAGATCATGGTCAATCATGGTGCGATCAAAGAGTGCATCATGGATCCCGACAAGACTGTAGATATCCCGGACCTGATGGAAGCCGGCAACGTACAGTACGGCATGCAGACGTTTGATCAGTCGATCATGCGGCTGTACAAGCAGGGGATGATCTCGTTCGAAGAGGCGATGGCGAACGCGTCGAACCCGGATGATCTCGATCTGCGCCTGAAGGGGATCGTGGGCGCGGCCGACCGCTGGGCGGACGAGCAAAACGCAAGCGAATCCGCGGATTCAGCGCCTCGCACACCTTCGCGCCGCGGCTCCGAGCTCCCCGGCGGCTTTGCGAAGTACTGATCTTGCTTATGATCGGCAACCCTCCGTGTCTGCCGAAAGTTCCGTGAGCGGCAGAAGTCCGGATCAATGGTGGGCGGCAGATCCTGCCCCGGACTTGATCCGGGGTCCTCGTCTTTCCCTGACTACCAGCTACAGATTTGTGCGTGGTGAACGTCCTGTCCACCACGGCCCCATGCGTCGCAGAACGACCGGTATGCCCCAGGGACCTGGCGCACCGGGAGGTACGCCATGCACGACTTCGAACGCTAAGCTAGCGCCCGTGGGGTGGAACCCTGCTGGTCAACGTCTCCCAATCTGCTTGTCGCCTGAACCCGCGGAGGTGCTGGTAGAAATCACCGCTGCACTGATCGTCTCAAACGCAGAGCCCACCGTCAGCGATTTTCACCGCGTCACCGCCAATTTGGATCTCGTTATCGGACGGATTAAATCTGGCAATCACCAGGCCGCCGCGAGTTGCGAAATCACCCTGGTGGATGCGCAGTTGATCGATGCTCTCTCCAGCGTGTCGGTAGAACGCCAGAATGGCACCGGCCGCCCCTCCCGTGACGGCATCTTCCGCACCCAGAAGCGAAGTTGTGAAGTGGTGCGAACGTACCAACGGTGGTTGGTCATTTCCATACGCGCACAACACGACTTCTGTTATCCCGAGCGTGCGGCAGATGGCTATTACCTGTGCACGAGCGAGGTCGACACGCTCCAGTTCCGAATGCCGCACGTCCAAGATCAGGCGCTTTCGCCCCAGGTCGACAAACGCCATCATATCCGGTTTGATTCGAGTCCGACCAAGAAGTTCACCAATCTGCAGACGTTGGTCACTTGGGAGTTCAGTAATCGTCGGCCTTCCCAGGGAGCAAAAAACTGACAGTGAGTCGTGCCGCTCGATCACGACTTCCCTGTTGCCAATTGCGGTTTCGACGGTGTGCTGGCCAGATAGAATGTCCCGGTCCTCCATCAGGGCGTACACCGCCCCGACCAGGCCTTGTCCGCATATTTCGAGTTCCTGGTAGGGTGTGAAGGTACGCGACGTGAAAAGCAGGTCCGGCCGGCTGCCGGGCAGGAGGAAGATAGTGTCGGGGAGGGAAAGCTCATTGGCCAGACGCTGCATCAGGTCAGTCTCGAGGGAGTGGTCGGCATAGACAACACCGGTTGGGTTGCCCTCGAAAGGTCTCTGTGCGGAGACGTCATAGATCTGGAATCGCATAGTGGGATGATATCCCGCCGGCTGGATTGCGTCAACACTGGCACGTACATCCGCGATTGCCGTTTACGGCGACTCTTTGCGCGACGCCGGAGACAGCGCCACCCTTTTAGCTTGCCCTAAATCGCTCAAACCGGTAAACTTACCGCCGACAACGCACGATATAGGCTGTAGGCACTTTATGGTCGTCGGGACCGGCCCATAGATTACAAACGTGGCTAAAAGGACTTAACTTGGGATTCTTCGATCTGCTCTCAAACGACATTGGTATCGATCTCGGAACGGCCAACACGCTGGTGTATGTCCGCAATCAGGGGATCGTACTTAACGAACCATCGGTGGTGGCGGTGGAAAAATCGTCGGGCAAAATCCTGGCGATCGGCTCCGCCGCGAAAGAAATGACTGGCCGTACGCCCGGCGGGATCGAGGCGATTCGCCCGCTAAAAGACGGCGTGATTGCCGATTTCGACATGTCCGAGCGGCTGATTGCCGACTTCATCCGCCGCGTGGTCAAGCGCAAATATATAATGAAGCCACGCGTGGTGATTTCGGTGCCGTCAGGGATAACCGAGGTCGAAAAGCGAGCGGTGAGGGACTCCGCCGAGGGGGCGGGCGCCCGCGAGGTGTATCTGATTCAGGAGCCGATGGCCGCGGCGATCGGGGTCGGCCTGGCGGTCGATCAGCCCAGCGGCATTATGGTGATCGATGTCGGCGGGGGGACATCGGAGATCGCGGTGATCGCCCTGAACGGGATAGTCAATGATACGTCGATTCGTGTCGCCGGCGATGAGTTCAACGAGGCAATCATCAATTACCTGAAGAAGAACTACAACCTGCTTATCGGTGAGCTGACCGCTGAGGATATCAAGATCAAAATCGGTTCCGCTTACGCGCTGGACAAGGAACTCTCGATGGAGGTCAAGGGGCGCGACCTGGTGGCAGGTGTGCCGAAAAACCTGACTGTTTCATCGGTGCAGATTCGCGAGGCGCTCTCCGAAACGCTGGATATTGTAGTCGAGGCGGTCCGGCAGGCGCTCGAACAAACTCCTCCCGAGCTGGCCGCCGACATTCTGCAGCGCGGGATTGTGCTTACCGGCGGCGGGGCGCTTCTCCGCGGGCTGGATAAACGCCTTCGCCAGGAAACCAACCTGCCTGTCAATATCGCCGAGGACCCGCTCACCTGTGTCGTTCGTGGGACCGGCAAGGTTCTGGAGGATTTCATTAAGTACACCAAGGTTCTGGAAAAAAGTCGGCGCGACTGAGCCGCGCCGCTTGCCAGTTTTCGGCCGGAACTCGTTCCGGCCGTTTTCTTTTGTGGGCATTAATCTTTCGCCCCGGTAAATTGTCATCAAGGTAGAAATGGTGATATGACGGATTCAGCCCCAGAGACGATGGAAAGTCTGGTCGAAAAGGCGCTGGCCGGTGATCGGCAGGCTTTCTCCGTCATCGTGAGGCAACTGATGACACGCGTAACTGCCTTGACATATAGAATGACCGGCGACATGGAAATCGCTAAAGAGCTGGCCCAGGATACTTTCGTTTCGGCCTGGGAGAATCTGCGGACCTACAGGGGCGACGCCGGCTTTGCCAATTGGGTGTTCCGAATCGCAACCAACAAGTCGCTCAACCATCTGCGAAGTGCAGCCCGGCACGGAACTGAGAGCGGGTCAACTCTCGACGATCTGGAATCATCCGCCCCCGATCCGGAAAGACAGTTAAATCGCCGCGAGCTGGCCGACAGGGTGCGGGAGTTCATGTCCGGCCTGCCGCCGCAACAGCGGGCAATTTTCGAGCTTCGGTTTTACAAGCAGATGCCGTTCGAGCAGATCGCCGAAGCGCTGGATCGGGCGGTGGGGACGGTCAAAACCGGTTACCGCGAGGCGGTTATCAAGCTTCGCGCCCACGCCCTCGAAAAAGGATGGCAGGTATGAACTGCGATAAGGTGCGCGAAGAGCTCGAGCTTGATTTCGGGACCAATCAGTCTTCGGCTGAGGTTGCAGATCATCTTCGCACTTGCGAATCTTGTCGCGCTTACCGTGATGAGCTGATCAATCTCGCTCCGAGACTGGGTGACGATGACAATATCGCCCTGACGTTTGCTGAGATCGAGCACGCCGTTCGGATGGTGGAGGGTCGGATTGCGCCTCGCCGGTCATATCGTCCGGTTTTTCGCCGATGGCTTCAACCACTGGTGCGCGTCGCGGCGGCCGCGGCGATCGCCCTGTTCGCCTACGGCGCTTACGAACTTGGTCAAATGCAGGGCATGAGCGAGGATGGCGTGTCGTTAACATCGACAGGTGTTACAACTGACAATCTGACATTGTTGCTCACGGGTGATCTTGGCACTGAGCTTGATGACGACATGGTCAGAGTGCTGATAGATGAGTTCAGCTCAAGCGCTCCCCTCGGCGCGAGTGAGAGCTTACTGGACGACATAAGCGAGGAAGAAATGAAATATCTCGAAGAACATTTCGAGATTGGAGATTTGCTATGATGAGCCTGAAGCTAATTGGCGCTGTGCTGATCAGCGGTGTCCTCACATTCGCAGTGACGGTTGCGGATGACCTGACTGTTCCGTCGGCGGAACCGGCCGGCCACTTCGATTGCCGTCCGATGCCCGGGTGTATGCTGGCGCAGGCACCAGACGAGGGAATGATGATGCCGCGCGAGCAGCGTCGCCGGATGCATCACGAGATGATGCAGCAGCGGAAGCATCTCGAACAGCTGCGTATCCTCAAAATGCTCGAGCTGCTCGATCTGAAACCCGATCAGGAGGTGCCGTTCCTGACCGCGTTCAATGCAATGCGGGAGCGTCAGCGCGAGCTCGACACCCGCACCGACCAGGCGCTGGATTCACTCGCGCAGGTGATACACGACGGTGCCGGCTCTGACGCTCGGATCAACGCTCTGATCGATCAGGTGAAGGCGCTCGAGGTCGAGCGGCACGGCAACATCATGGCGTTTGTCGATCGGATGCGCGGGATGCTGACCCCGGAACAGACCGGTAAGTTCATCATCTTCCATAAGCGTTTTGAGGCGGAGCTGCTGGAGCAGGTGGGCCGCTTCCGTCGCGGCATGGGTGCGCCCGGATCACCGGAAGGCGAGGGATGAACTATGATTGTGGCATCTGTACCCCACCCAACGGGTGGGATTCGCAACGGCAATAACCCGGTAGTTTTCGTAGGGCAGGAGCCCTGCGCTCGTGCCATCAACGCATCGCGGTGACTATTATAATGGCAGGACCACGGGGGTCCTGCCCTACGAATCATAAGACCGGTAGCCCACAGCTCTGCTGTGGGTCGATGGATATGGCTATGACGCAATCATTAACATAAGAAACTGAATGTCGGTAGAAAGGAACCACACTATGAAAAAACAACTGTTCGCAATCGCGGCGGTCGCACTTCTTCTGCCGCTGGCCGCATTCGCGCAACCGGGATCCGGCGACGGTCCGTTTTGTCCGCAGGGTCGTGGGATGGGGCAGGGACCCGGTCAGTGCTGCATGGGCGGCGGGATGCATCGCGGCGGCCCTATGGGGGATGACGATCACCCCGGTATCGGCCATCTGATCGGGCTCGCTGACGAACTCGGCCTCAGTGAGCAGCAGCGCGATCAGCTCAAGAAGATGCAGGTCGAGTTCCGGATGCAGATGATCGACCGCGAGGCGGAGGTCGAGAAGGCGGAAATTCGTCTGCGCACGCTGATGATGGACAAGAACGCGCCGGAGGCTGAGGTTGGCCGGATGATCGACGATGTCGCGCGCCTTCGCGCCGACGTGCAGAAACTGAAGTACGGCCACCACAAGCAGATGCGCGGCGTGCTGACTAACGAGCAGTTCGAGAAACTGCAGAAGATGCGCGAGGAGCGCCGCGAAGAGCGCCGGGGCCACGGCATGGGGCACGGCATGGGCCAGGGCATGGGGCCGTGCCAGGGACAAGGCATGGGGCAGAAGGCGTGCCCTCCCGGTTGCGGCAAGCACAGCATGGGCGGCCGTTCGTAAGACTTACGCTAGGGTGCCCCACCCCTTGGGGTGGGTTGAGATTTCGTGCCGTCGGGCGACCCTGCCCGACGGCTCAGGATTGCGAATCGCAACCTTCCTCCTCGTTGCGGCTCATGTGTCACGTGAGCCATTGTCAAGGCCCGCACCCGCAGGCCTTCCTTTTGGGGCCTCGTGAACGAAGAGTCTTGTAGGGCAGGTCTGCTTCAAACCTGCCAATGATGGCAGGACCACCAAGGGGCCCTGCCCTACGAACCTGGAGATCAATTCTCTATGATTACTCCTTCTGGGGCTTCCTACTGAATACCCTATCCCACCATGAATTGACCGGGGTCTCATCGGACGTTTGTCTTTCGAAAATTGAAAGAGGTGAAGCAGAGAGAATTTTGATTGCTTCCTCGCAGAGATACGGCAGCCCCTTATCAGCCGATACCTCAGACATCTGGGTTTTATAACCCTCGAAAGATCGAGAGACCGTTTCCTTAAAAGCATAGACTTCTTCGAGGCGAATCATGTGGCCGAAATTTCTGCCAAAAAACCAACCGGCCCAAATAAACGGAAATGTCAGCGGAGTTCTCTGGAGTACGTGTTGCCACCAGTCGGCGTTAGTTTGCGTGGCAGTGCCTGAGGGATACTCCAGAACTATCAAGATAACAAATCCAACCAAACTAAGTATCGACGCCGCGAAATAGATGAACCATAATTTCTTCGTTTTCGCTATGTCCTCCTTCCGCTGACGGAATGCATGTGCCAATCCCGCGCTCGTAGTACCGGGCAGTAAACTCTCTGCGCGATCGTGCACTTGATTGAGCTTTTCCACCATATCATCTCTGGTCTCAAAGGTATTTTTCAATTCCTTATTCAGCCTAGAAACCAAGTCGTCAGCTTTGGTGTTGATCTCAGCAACCGAGTCTTTGTATTCCTTGATCTCGCCGTCCCGGAGGTCCACCTGTGTTTTCACGGCCTCAATCGAGGATAGTAGTTTGGATACCTTGTCCCTATCTGTCTCTATCTGAGTAACAGTATTAGTAGCGGCACCACCAAGGGTATCTATATCGGTTTTCACTTTGGTTGACTCATCCGCGTTCTGCTTGATCAGGGTATATTGGGTAGCAAAGTTGGTCTGAGCTTCCTCCAGCTGTGTAACCAAGTTCTGGAGTTTATCCCGTAGATCGAGGGCTTGTGTCAGTTCGTTCACGACACGTTGTGCTTGAATCTCGAGGTTTTTGAGACGGTTCTCTGTATCTTTGTATACCGCGGTTTGACCGGAGAGGTCTTGCAAGCGACTTTGCCAAGTGAGAGTAAACAAGCGTTCAATAGACGAGCTCAAATTCACAACCTCATCCACGCCGCCAGCCAGGGACACCAGAGCTTTTGAGATCGCAGTTAGTTCACCGTGGATCGAATTTTGAATAGATAGAGGTATTTGTATTAGCTTCTTGCTCTGGATGGCATCCTCTAGAAGCGCTTTCATATTTTTTAGATTTATGAGGGATTCCTCAAGGGAAATTTCGCCGCGCGTTTTGTCAAAGCCCAGTTCCTCACACTTTCCGAGCGCGGCAGCAATGGCCTCCTCACTGAACGTTGTGAGGATTGGCCAAATCTCGTCGATTTTTACCATTCTGTCCTCCTGAATACCATACTAGAGCAACAAGAGGGAAAGTAGGAACATCGGTCTGCTTTCAGCAATCAGAAAAAGTAGGGTCTGAAAAGACTTGTCGAGGTCACCAACATGGGTGACGTACCCAGTCAACCTTGTCTGGACTCCTGCCTCCGCAGGAATGACAGTTTCTATCACCCTGCCAAAATGGCAGATTAGGGCTTGACTGACATGGGCCGCCGCTATAGCTTAACCCCATGCCCCTGAACAAGAAAACTATCCTCGATTTCATCCGGGCTCAGGCCGACCGCCCCATGAAAATCAAGGAAATCGCCACCGCCATGCGTGTCCCGCAGACGGATTACCAGGCGCTGCGACGCGGCGTCAAACAGCTCATCGACAGCGGCGAGCTTATCAATCTCAAGCGCGGTCGCGTGGGTGTGCCGGATCAGTTGGGGGTCATAGTGGGCACCATGTCGATCACCCGCAAAGGGATCGGTTTTCTCATGCGCGAGGGTGTCGAGCCGGACATCCTCATTCAGTCGTGGGACCTTCACACCGCGCTCGACGGCGACCAGGCCATGGTCCGGCTCAAGGGCAAAGTCGAAGGTCGCGAGGCCGGCTCGGTCATCCGCATTGTCAAGCGGGCCGACCGGAACATTGTCGGCGTGTTTCACTCTGAGCGCAAATTCGCGTGGGTGACTCCCGACAATCCGCGCATTCATCGTGACATCTATATCCCGATCGATGCTACCGACGGCGCACAGAACGGTGAGAAGGTCGTGGCGAAGTTGACCCTCTGGGACGATCCGCATCTCAATCCGGAAGGGCGGATTGTCGAGCGGATCGGCTTCCCCAACGATCCTGGGGTCGATATGCTGACAATTGTCAAGAGTTACGGCTTTCCCGAATCGTTCCCAGCCGAGGTCATGGACGAAGCTGAGCGCGCCGCCGCAAAGTTAGCAGAAGATTCACAGTCGCACCGTCTCGATCTCAGCCACGAGTGTATCTATACGATCGACCCGTTCGACGCCAAAGATCATGATGACGCAGTCGGTGTCGAAGAAACCGCGTATGGGTATCGTCTCGGCGTGCATATCGCCGATGTCTCGTACTACGTGGAGGCCGGGTCGGCGCTAGATGTCGAGGCGTTCAATCGCGGCAATTCGGTGTATCTGCCGGGGATGGTCATCCCGATGCTGCCGGAAGTGTTGTCGAACGATATCTGCTCGCTCAAGCCGCACCGCAAGCGGCTGGCCCATTCGGTGTTTATCGATTTTGACCGCCAGGGCAGGATGCACAAGTGGCAACTGGCCGACACGATTATCAACTCCAAAGCCAAGTTGTCGTACGAGGAGGTGCAGGACCTGTTCGACGGCAAACCGGTGGCGAGTCATGTCGCAACAGTAGCCGACAATCTTCTGTTGGCGCGCCGGCTCGCACAACTGCTGAGCAAGCAGCGTTTCGCGGAAGGTTCGCTCGATTTCGATCTGCCCGAGGCGAAGATCATTCTCGGCAAGGACGGCGAGGTAATCGAGCTTGGCAGCCGTGTGCGCTTGGAATCGCACCGCCTGGTCGAGGAGTTTATGTTGGCGGCCAACAAGGCGGTCGCACTTGAGGTCTTTCGCAAGGCTCAGCCGTTTCTCTATCGCGTGCATGACAAGCCCGATTTGGAGAAGCTGGAGGCGTTCTCGTACATGATGGAGCGGCTCGGTTACAAGTTTCCAGTGTCGAAAACGATGCGTCCCATACAATTCTCGCGCTTTCTCGATAGCGTGAAAGATGCGCCGGAAGTTGATCTCATCAACGAGCTCTTGCTGCGCTCGATGGCCAAGGCGGTCTATCAGCGCGAGAATATCGGACATTTCGGTCTGGCCTTCTCGCACTACACGCACTTTACATCGCCCATTCGCCGCTACCCCGACCTGCTCGTGCACCGGCTGCTTCGCAAGCTCAAGGGGAAACGCTACCCGGTGGCGTTTGCACGGCGAGTTGAAAGCGTGATTGACAACGTGGGCAAACACTGCTCCGAAACCGAGCGCATGGCGGAGGCGGCCGAACGCGAGGCGGTCCGAGTCAAACAAGTCGCGTACATGGCCGCGCATCTCGGCGACGAGTACACCGGAGTGATCAGCGGCGTGATGCCCTTCGGTTTCTTCGTGCGGCTGGATCGCCTGGGAGTTGAAGGCCTGGTACGGGTGTCATCCATAGATGATGACTTCTATCGCTACGATGAACAGAACTTCCGGATAGTGGGCACGCGCACGAAGAGAATCTATCGATTGGGCGATGCCGTGAAAGTCGGCGTGATGAAAGTCGACCGGACCCGCAATGAGATCGACTTGTTTTTGATCCGTCCAAAGCCGGAGAAGGCAAAAGCGAAAAAAAACGGCGTTGGCAAAAAACGCCGCCGCAAGCGAAGCTGAGTCGGTCTGTATAGCGATTGGGAGACAAACGCAGAGATATGATTTCAGATGTTGTTATCCTGACCGATGAAAAACAGCGCCCCGCGACAGGGATCAGTTGGGCGTCTATCGGTACGCCGGTAACGACTATGGCGCAGGTTTACCAGCTCGTGCGCGAGCGGACAATCAGCCTGGTGCTGGTCGATCTGAATCGTCACGATGTCAACCAAGCGGTGGCGATCAAGATCCGCCGCCCGAACGGTCTGACTGATATATGGAAACTGGTCGAGAGCGACACGTCGCCCCACGAGGTCGAGCCGTTTTTCGACGGCGCCATGCCCTCCGATCTTGGCACTGACGGTATCGCCAAGCGCATCTCGCAGATCATCTCGGACAAGAAACTGCTGGAGAAGTACGGGATTATCGGCCGATCGCGCGCGCTCAGGGCGCTGGCGGGGATGATCGACAGGATTGCACCGACAGATGTATCGGTGCTGATTGTCGGACCGTCCGGTTCCGGAAAAGAACTGGTCGCCAGGGCGGTGCATCAATCATCGTCACGGTCAAAAGGACCGTTTGTGACCATCAACTGCGGCGCAATCTCCGAGGGGCTGCTCGAGTCGGAGCTGTTTGGCCACGAGAAGGGAGCTTTCACCGGCTCGGTCGGCAAGCGCGATGGACTTTTCCGCAAAGCCGAAGGCGGGACCATCTTCCTCGACGAAATCGGCGAAACCAAGCCGGACATGCAGGTGAAACTGCTGCGCGTGCTCGAAGACGGCACGTTTTACCCGGTCGGTTCGTCGGTGCCGGAGCGCGCCAACGTGCGGGTGGTCGCGGCCACGAATCGTGATTTGACTGAAGCCATCGCCGATCGCCGCTTCCGCGAGGATTTGTATTTTCGGATTTCGGCGGTTAAGCTGGTGGTGCCGCCGCTGCTAGAACGACGCGGCGATATCCAGCCGCTGCTGCAGCACTTCTGGCGCGATCAGAAGGGGCTCGATTATTCGGGCGGTGCGCTGGAACGACTCATGAAGTACGATTGGCCCGGCAACGTGCGCCAGTTGCGCAATTTTGCGTCGCGCATGGCCGCACTCAAGCCGGCCGGTCTGGTGGAGACCGACGATGTCGAGAAGTTTCTCGCAGAACAGCACGCTGCGGCGCAGCACCTGCCTGTATCCACCGGCCGCACTGCCGAGGAGGCCGGGCAGGAACTGATTTACAGGGCGATACTGTCACTCGGCAATGAGATCAGGCTGCTTCGGAATTTGATCACCGCCAATCTGCCGGGCGAGCAGCCGGTCGGGAGCGCCGAGCCTATGGGGCCTGATTCACTTGACGCGAACACTACGATGGAAGAGATGGAGGAGGCTTTGATTCAGCAAGTGTTGCAGCAAACCGGCGGGAACCGCAAAGAAACGGCGCGGCGATTGGGAATTGGGGAACGAACTCTGTACCGCAAATTAGCCAAGTTCGGCCTGAGGTAGCGCATGCGCCTTCCGTGGGGGACCGCCTGCCTCATCATGGTGCTTATGTGCGCCTCCGCCCGCACTCAGCAGTTGTCGGAGTCGGTGCTCACTTCAGACGACGAACTGTGGGAGGCGCTGCAGGAGGGGGTAATCACATATGACCAGTACCTGGTCCTTCGTGAAATCATCGAGAACGGTCTCGACTCGACCAATCGTCATCTTTTGGACGAGATCCCGAATCTGTTCTACTTGTTTAAAACCGATTCCATGCGCATCGATCCCATAGAGCAGGAACAGGTTTCCGGTTTTCGCTCAGTAGAAATCAAGAAGGCTCAGTCTCCTCGAATACGCGGGCAGGTGGGCCATCGCTACACCATGTTTCTCGACAATGAGCAGCGGACATGGTACCGCAGTCGCGCTGATCTATCTGTCGAGAACCGCTGGCGATTTCGGTTGCAGGCAATCCGTGAGCGCGGTGGGGCGGAGCGGGTGGTCAGTCGGTCGGTTGGCTACCGAAATCGAACCGGGTTGGTTCGACGAATCGAAGTCGGCAGTTTCACGACCAGATTCGGCCTCGGTACGCTGTTTGGGCACCGGGGGCAGATACTGGATGCCTCGTCGAATATCAACGCAGAATCATGGTCTTATCCCAGTTACGGCGGATACAACGGCCTGCTGGCGGAACTTCGAAGCGGAGGATGGGAGATTCGTTCGCTCGCTTCGCTGACGCGTGATTCGTCGCACCGTATGTTCACGGCTGGACTAATGATCGAGCGAGCAGTGGGGAAGATCCGGCCGGGCCTGGTGGTAGGGCAGGTCAACCTGGTAAATCGAGGCAGCGGCGTATCGGTCGAGATACCCATGGCATCAGCTCTCGTGTACTATGATTACAGGACGGGCTACGCCGCAGGCGAGCTAAGTCATCAAGGCTCCGAGACTTCAGCGACCAGCGTTGTCTTAGAGGGCAGACATCGATTCGAGACTGCTGAATTGCGCTATGCGGCGTGGCGGTACGATGATGATTTCGTCGATCTCACAGCCGGGAGTAAGTCGGCGGTGCTTTCGGAACCGGACACATTGGCGGCCGTAGCGTTCAGTTATCGCAGTCGACGAGTGGGACAAAGGGGCGGTTTGGTCAAGACCACGATCGAACCGAGCGGGCGGATGGCGTTTTCCAACTCCCTGCTCCGGGCCGAGAATACGCGCGATGCCAGCCGTCAGCAATTCTTCAGCGGCCTGGCTTACAATCTGTCCCCTGACTGGCAGTGGCGCCTCGCCTATCTCGGAGATTGGCGGCACGACCCGGGCACAGCACCGGCCGACCGGTCTGATCATCAGCTCCGACTCGAAACGAGATACACAACTGCGCGTGTCCGGGCGAAGTGTTATATTGGCGTGGATGTTGATGGCCGCGACAGCGATCATGCCGTCCTTTTCGTTTCGGCCAGGTATGTGATGACCGACGGAAGCGCGTACGAAATCTGGTCCAACCTCGGTGAGATCGATACCGACGGCCTCCAGTACTGGTATGCCTTCGCGCGCGGCTCATGGCCTCTGGGGAGTTACCTGACTGCCGCAGCCAAACTTAGCAATTCGTATCGTCGTGATGGGCCGGACAGCAACGCCACCCAAATGTCCTTAGAACTGAACGCAACACTATGAGACACGTCGCGACTGTCATCATATGTACTTCTCTTCTGGCGGCATCGTCTACAGCGGATGTCGTAATTAACGAAGTGCTGTCCAATGAACCGGGCGGGGCGCAATCGTTGGAGTGGGTGGAACTGTTTAACGATTCGCCCGATTCGAAGAACCTGACGTTTTACCAGTTGCGTGCTTACTCGGCCACTGACTCGTCAACGCACCTGCTGTCGGGAATGCTTGCTCCGCAAGCATATCATATACTCTGTCGGGATACCGTTCGCTTCGAACAACACTGGGGTGATAGCTCCGGCGTTTGGGGCGATGTACCGTTTGAGCAGGCGTTTTCGATTGGAAAAGTGTCGTTCCAACTGTCCAATTCGAGCGGTCGAGTAACTCTGAGCGATCCGGTCGGCCCCGTGTCACAGTTACGTTGGACCCAATCCGGAAGCGATGGCTACTCCTGGGAGCGGATTCATCCGCTGATCGACTCCAGCGCGCCGTCAATTGATCCATCTGGATCAACCCCCGGGCGCATGAACTCAGTTACGCCGCTGCCGATCGACCTAGCGCTGGAAAGTATTTCGGCCAGTGCGGTCGAAAACGGCGCGGAGCTGGTCTTCCGCATAACCAACATTGGCCTGACATCAATCAACAGCTCAGTTCTCGAATTGTACGAGTTCGATTCGCTCGAACCGGACAGCCAGGGCGTGCTGATAACCGGCGAATCGGTAGGCCCGGTGGATTCGGGGCTTACGGTACTGTTGGTGGGGCAGTATTCGCTCAGTGGGTATTATCAGAGGCTGGTGGCAAACCTTTTCGTACTCAACGACGACCGCCCCAATAACAATCGCAGAATATTCGTCGCTCCGGGCGAAGATTATCCGCCGGTGATTCTGTCAGAGTTGCTGGCTAATCCGGATCCGGCGTTTGGCAGCGAGTGGGTCGAGCTCAAGAATGTCAGTGATATGACAATTGACCTGGCGGGTTGGTTTCTTGGTGATTCCGTCGGATTTGCTGAGATCGCGGTCGCAGAACTTTCGATTGACCCTTATCAGTATCTCGTCTTGGCGGAAGACACGGTCGGATTTGTAGCTGCGTACCCGTTATTCTCCGGCGATCTGCACCAACCGGCCGCCTGGCGCGGGCTAAACAACTCCTCCGACAGCGTACGCCTGGTCGATGCTTTCAACATACAGGCTGATCGATTCTACTATATCGATGTCCATGACAACAACCACACCTGGGCGCGGAGCGAGTCAATGGACAACCTGGGGCGCTGGGGGAGATCCGAAGATGCCGGCGGCACTCCGGGCGAGCCTAACCGCGTCCGGTTCGCGCCTGACGGCTCTCGCACACTCAGCATATCAATTGAGCCGCGCATTATCTCTCCCGACGGAGACGGCCGTGATGATTCCACGGTCATCAAGCTCGAAGCTTCTCCGGCCGAGTCATTTTCGCTCAGGCTTTACGACAGCAAGGGCCGAAAGGTGCGCACTTTTGAAGACAAGGTCATTGATCTCAAAGAGCAGTATGTCTGGTGCGGTGAGAGTGACAGCGGCGAGAAGCTGCCGATCGGCATTTACATCCTGTACTTCGAGGCGGCCGGGGTCGAATCGGCCAAGAAGACAGTTGTGGTGGCGCGATAAATGAAGCCCTGGCCGGTATACACGCTGCTGCTTATCTTGATGTCGAGTGCGTCCGCGTATGATTTGATCAACTCGCGCTCCGGCGGCCTGGGACGATCGGTGCTCCTCTCTCATCCATCGGCAACGGATCTCGTTAATTCACCCACCGATGCGCTTGTTCACAACGCCGCGCTCTTTGACATGGGTTACGATCGCCGCTTTGAACTGGCTGACCTGGATAACCTGTTTATCGCGGGCGGCTGGCAGTACCGCCGGTGGACCGTCGCGCTCGGTCTTTCCCAGTTCGGCAGGACCGATTTATACGCGGAGCAACTAATCAAGGGATCGGTCGTGCTCCACTACCGCGAATTTGCGCTTGGCCTGATGCCGTCGGCGATGCAGATTCAATTCGGCAACGGCTACGGCAGCCTTCGGGCAGCTACGTTTGGATTAGGCGCAGGCTACAGCGGATACGATTTCAAGGTAAGCATGGTGTCCGATAACCTCACGCGGCCGAGATTTGTCGACAACGGTGATCGAACCGGCATGACATTCACACTTCTGACCGAATACCATGGTCATCGGGCATTTTCGCTGCTGGGACGTCTTCAGGCCGAACCGACCCAGAAGCCTCAATTCGGACTGGGGCAGTGGATCAGGCTCTCCGGCCGCAGCGCCTTCTTCTGGGGTGTGGCGGGTGAACCGACCGAGTACGGCGGCGGACTGGAGATCGAAATCCCCTTCGGTGCGATCACCTATGCGGCATCGGTTCATCCGGTGCTGGGCCTGTCGCACACGGTGTCCCTGACGTATCGTCCGGCACGGAGATCCGGTGAGGATGACTTTGATTAGGCGCGAGGATATCGAAGCGCGGGAGAGGCTCACGCTCGCCTGTTACGCTGCGCTGGCAGCGAACTCGCGGGGCCGAGTGTTTCCTCAGCCGGAGCATCCACTGCGCACCGCCTATCAGCGCGATCGTGATCGGATCGTGCACTCGGCCGCGTTCCGCCGGATGGAGTACAAAACCCAGGTGTTCATCCCGCATCTGGCCGATCACTTTCGCACGCGCCTGACCCACACTATCGAGGTGGCGCAGATCAGTCGCACACTCGCCCGCAATCTCCGTCTCAATGAGGATCTGACCGAAGCGATAGCTCTGGTGCATGATCTCGGCCATACGCCGTTCGGGCATTCCGGCGAGGATGTTCTCAACGAGCTTCTCGCTGATTTCGGCGGCTTCAACCACAACCGGCAGACGCTTCGGGTGGTTGATCTTCTTGAGGAACGATATCCCGATCATCCCGGTCTGAACCTCACCTACGAGGTGCGCGAAGGGATTGTCAAGCATGAGACCCGTGGCGGCAGGGTCGGCCCGGAGTTTCATCCGGAGGAACGGCCCACGCTCGAGGCAGCGTTGGTAGACAAAGCCGATGAGCTGGCTTATATGGCTCACGATATCGACGACGGCCTCAATTCCGGTTTGATTACTCTTGAGGACATCCGTCCTCTGGCGATTTGGGATACGCCCGGCAGCCCGCTGAAGAGAGCCCCTGAGTTCAACGCTGCCGCGGAAAACGATCGTCTGCGCTACGAGCTCGTGCGCTACCTGATTAACACGCTGGCTACCGATCTTCTGGATACCACCTCCGGCCGTCTGTCGCATATGGGAATTGCCGACCATCGTTCGCTGCGCCTTGCTCCCGGGCCGATGTGTGTCTACTCCGATTCCATAGCGCCCATGGCGGCTGAACTAAAGCAACTGCTCAACACCCGCCTCTATCGCCACCCGCGCCTGGTGGCCATGGCCGACCAGGCCCAACGTACTATCAGGAAGCTGTTTCGGCTTCTGACAAAGAACCCGCGCCTGATGCCGCCTCGGTATCAGGTCATGATAGGCGATCACCCGCTTGAAATCGTTGCGGCGGATTATCTCGCAGGCATGACCGACCGGTTCGCGGAGAAACTGGCACAACACCCTGATTAGTTTCTGTTCGAATTCCAAGTCCTCGCGGTAAGACATCATGTACGAAACCCCGCTACGCGCTCAAGAATCTCCCAGACCGGAGGATTATCCCCGACCTTTGATAAAGTACGGTTGGCTGCGGGCGCTTCTGGCCATGCCCGCCTGGATTCTGGCGCAGGTGGTGGTCTCGACTGTAGTGTTTGTTCTGGCGCACGGCAATCCGGCTACAGAAGATACGGTCGGTCGCCCGCTCGGCATTGTCACTCAGTTCTTGCAATTGATTGGGACGCTGGCGGTCGTAGTTCTGTTTCGGAAGCTGATTGACCGGCGGTCTTTCGTGTCTCTTGGATTTGCACTCGATAAGAAACACCTCAGGGACCTGGCTGCGGGCATTATCTGGGGGATAGCCCTGATCTCAGCCGTCTTTATCGTCGTGTTGTTGGCAGATGGAGTTCGTATTACCGATCTGAGTCATCCGTTATCGGCGCTTGCGAACATGACCCTAATGATGATCGCGGTTGCATTTAACGAAGAAGTTCTTGTGCGTGGATATCTGCTAAACAACGTAATGGCCTCGGTCAATAAGTTTGTCGCCCTGTTTTTGACCAGTCTGGTGTTCGCGCTTGGTCATCTTCTAAATCCGAACGCCACTATAGCGGGCCTCGTAAACATCATATTGGCGGGACTGGTATTGGGTATCTACTACATCCACCGACAAAACCTCTGGTTTCCGATCGGCCTGCACTTCGCCTGGAACCTCTTTCAGGGTTCCATTTACGGCTCGGCGATCAGCGGTGTCAATACGCCCAGTATCATCCAAACTGAGATCGTGGGAAGCGATCTACTCACCGGCGGGACATTCGGGTTTGAGGCCTCATTAGTGACCACTATGGTGCTCTCTCTGGCGGTATTGGCGCTGCACCGAATTTACCGGCGTCGGCGTCCGGAGGTACGCTAGCGCTCGCCGGTTTATGAATCCAGTTGCACAACGCTGGAATCGAACTACTGTGCTGTTGCCCCAAGCTTCTGAGATACAATCGCTTAAACCTTTTCACTCCCTATCGGGTCAGGGGCACGGCACTTGCCCTGCGGGTCGATATGGAATGCTACTTTGGAGCCCGCCCCCTGCCTAATTCCAACCCGGATGGGAAATCATCTATAGTGATGTTCTACATCCCGGATGTCGGCATCCGCTTCAAGGCGCCGTTTGCCGGTGTCGATCAGGATCACAGCGATCTTGCATCGATGCTGGCGCTGCTCGAGTTCATCGACTCCAATCAAAAATACCTGGCCAAGCAGACTTACCAGATCTACGGGGACAACCTGGCGGTGATCAATCAACTCAACGGCCGCTGCGCGATACGCGAGGAGTTCGGACCGCTTATGTCCAAGGCCGCCCAGTATCGCGACAAATACCGCTTCTCGCTCGAATGGGTGCCACCCTCGGAGAACCACGCTGTCGACGACCTTTTAGATTGACCCATGCGGCGACGCCGGCTTTCTTGTCGGCATGGGTCTCTCGTCCACCCAGACACTGAGAACTGATATCACCAAAGGGAAGTTTAAGAGCCTCTACTACTTCTTTGGTGTCGATGACTACCGCATTTCCGAGGCGGTAAAGTATGTCGCCCAACAGTTCCTACCCGATAAGCAACTGACCACCAACTTTCGTCGCCTCGACGCACGCCGAACCAAATGTGCGGACCTGATGGCTGAGCTGTCGGTATTTCCCATGCTGGGTGAGCGCCAGGTGTTCGCGGTCGCGGATTTCCAGAGCTACAAACCGACCGAGATCGACCGCGTTCTAAAATTGATCGATCCGCCTGACTCGAATCGGATCGTTATCTTCACGACACCGGCGGAACGTGCCCCCGACAAGCGCAAGGCTTTCTTCAAGCGCGTCAGCGCCGCTGCGGAGACAGTGGAATTCCGACGTCTAACGTCGGAGGAGACCCAAAGACAAATTGCTCTCAAGTTGGCCAAAGTCGGCCTGGAGATGGATCCAGGGGCTGCGGAGTTGCTGGTCGGGCTTCTGGCGGGCAACCGTGGCGCGCTTGAAAACGAGATCGACAAGCTGGCCAACTATAAAAAGCCGGGGGAGACGATCACGCCGATCGATATTCAAACCGTGGTGTCTGGTTACGAGGCGCTGACCGTGTATCAGTTGGCCGAACTGATAGCTAAAGGTGAGACGTTGAAGGCGCTGGCTCTGATCAAGCGTCTGCTGGCCGAAGGCTCCACGCCGACGTCGCTCTTGTACTTCGTAGGGCAGCATTTTGTCGATTTGTATCTGGTGAAAACCGGGCACTCGCTGGAGGCCTGGCGCCGCTGGCTCGAGTCCGGCCTTCGCACCCAGGCCGCGCAGTTCACCGAGGGACAGCTTGGCGAGGCAATTCAATTGATTGCCCATGTCGATGCCGAACTGCGGTGGAAACGAACCCTTCCCGAACTGGCGCTAGACCAGCTCGTTCTCAAACTGATGGCCCGTTGAGAGTTTGCCGGTGAAAAAAATCCGGGAAGAAAAGGCGTGCACAAAGGTAGAGGGATCGGAGACCGGGCCGGCCGAGCAGGAGCTAATTCGGGCCGCCCGGGGCGGCGACAAGGGGGCTTTCGGACAACTGATTCGTGGCCACCAGAAACGTCTCTTTCGCTTTGTCTACGGGCTGGTGGGCTCGTTCGATCAGGCGGAAGATATAGTTCAGGAAGCTTTTGTGAAGGCGTACGAGGCTCTCGATAAGTTTGAAACGGGAAGGGATTTTTACCCCTGGCTGGCGACAATCGCCCGCAACAAGGCGCTCAATATGATCGCCCGCGAGGAGCGCAAAGAGTCGCTGGATAAGATTCAGGAACAGGGCTTCGATACACCCACCGGCCAGGCTGACCCGCTGGATCAGCTCCTCGCCGATGAGAACCAGCGCCGGTTCTACGCGGCGCTAAAGGGGCTGCCGGAGACGTATCGAATAGTGTTCGTGATGAGGCACTTTGAGGAAATGAGTTACGACCAGATATCTGAGCAGTTGAAGATTCCACCGGGAACGGTTGATTCGCGACTGTATCGGGCGCGTCAACTACTTGTGGAAGCTCTTAAGGATCTCTTGTGAGCGGGTGACGGCGGTGGACCACCAGTATTATCAGGATAGACTGTCAGCTTACGCCGATCATGAACTGCCCGAGGCGGAGCGCGCTCTCTTGGACACCCACATGGTGGAGTGTGCCGAATGCCGCGCGCGCCTCTCTGAATTGAACCGCCTGAGCGAACTGGTTGAAAAGCACAGCCCCCTTGGAGAATCTGAGTATTGGGAGTCTGCCGCCGCGCGAATCGAGAACGCACTGCCTGATAAAGGACGGCTGATCGATCTCAGTCGCGAGCGCGCCCGCCGCTCAACGCTTTGGTGGAAAGTCCCGGCGATTGCGGCATCGGTACTGATCATTGGCTACATCGGCCTGCACGAGAGCGACATTCTCAAGGATGAAATGCTCGTCCCGCCCAGGTCCGCGCCTGAGCAGCCGGTGCGGTTGTCCACCCCGTCCGCAGACACGTCACCGACTGCACCGGACACGGGCCGCCCCGGAGACGATGTCGCAGGCAGCCGTGTTCTTAGGGAGGATGTCGCCGAAAGCACGGCGGACAGGGGACAAGTTCCAGTCAAAGTCGAAAGCAAGACCGCACTCCAGCAAAAAGCGGCTGCTCCAAAAGGCGACACCCCGGAGACAGCCAAACCCGAAACCACACCGCAACCATCGGCGATGCCACCTGAGCCGGTCTCTCTTCAGGCAGAGACAGAAGCGAAAGACATCGCGGAAAGCAATTATGTCGAGCGCTCCCGCGAGCGGGCGCCAGCCTCGCAGGGCGAGACAGTCTCCCATGAGGAGCAAAGGGCCGCACAGGGGATGTCTACCAGTCTTTCCAAAGAGGCCGATGTTCCGACCGAAGATCTGGCGCTCTGGCGGCAAAAGCGCGATTCCCTTATTGCGGCGATCTCCAAACTGAGTGACACCAGTTCGAAGCCTCTTAGCGACGCGCTCAAGTTCTCGGCGGTTCCGCCAACATCAGGCGAAAAAGCCGGGCCGCTGTCTTTGGCGGGCCGTCAGTCCGACACCAAAGCTCAGCGCGAACTTGCTGAGAAGTCCCTGATGGAAGTCTGGTACGCGATCTGCCGCTACTCGCCTGACTCGACCGAGGTGAACCGGGGAATGGACTACTTCAAATCGGTGGCAACTGACACTAAATCAGGCAACCGATCAAGGGCCCAGGTTTACCTGGAAGAGCTTGAAAAACAAGGTGTTGGGCGGACTGAATAGGTGCAACCTTGAGCGGGCTGATGCTGTCAGATGGGGTAGTAGGAGTGAGTTCCGTTTGGGACTAAGACCATGAGCAGACGACTGTATCGCTCCAGCACCAACAAAGTGATCGCCGGTATCTGCGGCGGGCTGGGCGAACATCTCGATATCGACCCGACCCTGGTCCGGCTTGTCGCGGTGATAGCGGCCCTTGCCAGCTTTGGCGTGGTGCTGATTTTCTATCTGCTCGCCTGGATAATAATACCGCAACCGCCACCCGGGCAGCCCGGGTATGACCCGGAGCCGGTGGGTGAGTCGACCGCGGCCTCGTCGCGCGGCGGCTGGCGGATCTATCTGCCCGGTTTGATCCTGGTCGGGGTTGGACTGATGCTGCTGCTTCGCGAGTATGTCTGGTGGTTCCAGTGGCATGATATCTGGCCGATTCTGCTTGTCGTGCTCGGACTGATGCTGATTCTCCGCAACAGTGCCCGTTCTCGCGCTCGATCCGATTCCCACATCCCACCGGCGGGTGGAGCGGGAATGCCTGGCGGCGACGGAGGCATCCGCCCATGACACCGGCTCGGTTTCGATGGGGCATGTTGTTTATCCTGGTGGGGACGCTACTGCTTCTTGTTAACGCCGACGTGCTCAATTGTAACTTCTGGATCGATTTTGTCTATCTGTTGCCGTTCCTTCTTATCGCCATCGGCCTCGAGAAGATTTTCGCTCCCACCAGGTTACGCGCCATCTCCTATCTGACAACAGTAGCGCTGGTTGTCGGAGCCCTATGGGTGGCGTTCGAAGGCTCCGCGGTCCGCGAAGGGGGCAGCTTTTTTGAATCAATGACCCTTACTTATGACGAAGACGAGGAATTGGTTGATCTGATTGATGCTGATCTGGAACTGGGGGCCACGTCGCTCACTATCCGTGATGCCGGCGACGAGCTAATGACGGCCCGGTTCGGCGAGTGGAGCCGCAAACCGATGTCCTCGATGGAGGTTCTGGATCGCCGCGCGGTGATCGACTTGAATAACCGGACCGGCTCGCGCCGCTACTGGGGCGGGGCGGTTCAGATCGACACCGATCAGTCCGAGGACTGGCGCGTGTCGTTTTCGCGCTCGGTGCCGCTCAAGCTTAGCGTCAGCGGCGAGGACAGCGAACTTCATCTGAACCTCGCTACCACCCCTCTAAAGGAGTTGGATCTCAGGGCAGACGATGCTGACATCTATATCAAGCTCGGCGATCTGCAGCCGGAGGTGAGAGTTAAGGTCTCGGGCGACGATTCCAAGCTGCGCGTGCGCGTGCCGCAGGAATCCGGCCTTCGTGTGACCGGTGTGGATGATCCCAGTTACCTCGAACAGATCGGGCTGGTGATGCGCGAGGGGAGCTACGTGAGCGACGGTTTCGATACATCGGCGGTACGTATCCAGATCGAGCTGGACGACCGTTTCCGGTCTCTTTCGCTCGATTTCTACTGAGAAAACCAAAGGTCTCTTCCTCCCCGTGGAAAACGGTTTCCGGGTATATCCGGAAACCGTTTTTCTTTGGGCGAGATACTGGTTGATTCCACGGGTGTCGCACCCCACTATACGCGGGGTGTGAACGACTTATGATCACGAAGATGATAACACCCCTCCTCGCCGCTCTCATTGTGCTGGGATGCTCGTCGCAACCTGAGCCGCCGCGACGGCCGCCTGATCACCTGGTTTTCGGGCTCGAAACTTGGCGGCCGCCGTTTGCGTATTGGGATTCCGCAACCAGCGCCCCGGTAGGATTCGACATTGAACTCGCTACGTTACTGTGCCGCTCGTGTCGTTGGTCGTGTGATATAGTTCCTGTTCCGGCCGAAAGCCTGGCAGTCGCCCTGAAGCGTGGTGAGATTGATGTGGCCATGCGAGTCGCCGAGGGAGAGACTGTTTATGCACAGGACCTTGTGTTATCTCATCCCTATTATCTCACCGGTTTGGGGTCGAATGTGCAGGTTGTCGACTCGGCCACTAAGGCAGCAGTTGAACGTACGGCAGGCCGGCGAATAGTCGATACCGTGTTAAGCCCGGAATACTATTGTCTGGCCATGCGCTCATCGGATACGCATCGCCTGGCCCGACTAAATGACGCTCTGGCCGCGCTTATGGGCGGATACGTCTACGAACGGCTGCACGTCAAATGGTTTGGGTATCCGCCTCTTAATGTCGCGGCGCCGGACTCGGTCACGGCTTCCTGGAATCGCCCCTGATCAGCTCGTGCGCCGCTTCGGAACGAGCATTTGCGGTTGCCACCACGGTGACCAGTGCGTAAATTTTCCGCCATGACATCGCGACCCTACCGCCTCTCCAAATTCAAAGGCCGGGTGATCGCTATCGACGGGCCGGCCGGTTCCGGCAAGTCGACCACCGCCAAGATTCTGGCGGCCCGGCTCGGCTACCAGTATCTCGATACCGGGGCCATGTATCGCGCGCTCACCTGGTTCGCCATCCAGAACGGGGTGGCGCCGTCGGACGGTGCCCGCCTTAGCGTGTTGGCGCGCTCTGTGGAGATCAAATTCGAAACCCACGAAGACGTCAACCGTGTCTTCATCAACGGCCGGGAGGTGACGGATGAAATTCGCAGCCCGATGGTCACGCAACTGGTTTCGGAGGTGTCGGCGCACAAGGGTGTCCGCGAGGCGATGGTGGACAAGCAGCGCGAGATGGGGGTGCGGGGCGAGATTGTCGCCGAGGGGCGCGATACCACTACTGTCGTTTTTGCCGACGCCGATGTCAAAGTGTACCTTGACTGCGATGTCGCCACGCGGGCGCAACGGCGGCTTATCGACATGGCTCGGTTGGGGGTATCGACCACGCTCGAGGAGCAGATCGAAGAGATACAGCGTCGCGACAAGCTGGACTCCGAGAGAAAGCACTCGCCCTTGACACGCTCGCGCGACTCCTATCTGGTGGATACCACCAACACCACAATCGAAGAGCAGGTGGAGCGGGTTCTGGCTCTTCTCAAAACCGTACTGAAGTGAACATCCGACCGGTTTATTTCGCCGGGTACTGGCTTACCCGGATACTGAGCTGGCTGCTTTTTCGGCCGATGATTATCGGCGCCGAAAACGTGCCGCGAAAAGGCGGCTTCATTCTGGCCTCCAATCATATTTCATACTATGACCCACCGGTCGTGGGCAGTTGGCAGCCGCGAAGACTGTATTTCTTCGCCAAGAAAGAGCTTTTCAAAAACCCACTATTCGGGGCAGTGCTCCGGGCTTGCAATGCGCTTCCGGTTAAGCGGGGGACAATAGACCGTCAGGCGATGGAGCGGGCGGTGGACGCTGTCCATCGAGGCTTCGGCCTCACGTTTTTTCCCGAGGGTACCCGTTCCCGCACGAACGAGTTTCTGCCCGTTAAGGCTGGTCTGGGAATTGTGGCGCACGCCGCGGTCTGTCCCATCGTCCCGGCGTATCTCCATGGCACTAATAGGCTTATGGATTGTCTGCGGCGACGGACCAGAATGGCGATTGCCTACGGGGCACCGCTCTCGGCGGAGTGGGTCAAGTCGTTTTCACAGGATAAGGCCGGCTACAAGGCGTTGTCTGAAGCGGTGATGCAGCAGATCACGATACTTCGCGAGCAGGTGAAGTCCCTTCAGAAACGCTCGTCCGTCTCCGACCAGAATTGAAGGCTGCCGGCCCCAAAAATCCGTTTGGAATTTCCGGGCGATTGCTTATATAGCATGGCTGTCTTGGGCCGGGAGACCGGCGGAGGCAGTTGTTCGTCGGTCTTTTCACGTCCCCCGGGGGCGAGAAAAAATCCAAGACCGCCGGATACCCTGTAAGGAGGTTTTTTTAGACAGATGGCTGAAGCCAAAAGAACTACGCGAACCACAAAATCAACCAAGCCCACCAAGGCCGCGCGCACCTCGAAACGCAAAGCGACCAGTGGCAAGAAGACCACCAAGGTCAAAACCAAAATCACGAAGACGGGAGTCCAGACCGAAGAGCCGGATCTGATGGCCCTTCAGGCTGAGGAAACCGCCGAAGAACGACTCATGACCGCCCGCCGCCAGCGCGTACTGGTGAAGGCGAAGGCGAAAGCCGAAGAGGTCGTGGTGGTCGAGCCGGAGGAGACGGTCGAAGCGGTGCGTATCACCGATGTCTCAGGAGTCGTCTACGACAAGGCGCAGTACGACGCCATGGTCGACATGTACGACGCCACAATCAAGGATATCCGCGAGGGCGAGATTATCCACGGCACAGTAATGGGGGTCAACCCCGAAGATGTCATTGTCGATGTCGGCTTCAAATCCGAGGGCCGAATCCCGATCGAGGAATTCCCCCAGCCGCTCAATATCAAAGTGGGCGACAAGGTCGACGTGTTCCTCGAACAGATCGAGGACAACCACGGCCAGTTGCTGCTGTCCAAGCAGAAGGCCGATTTCATGCTGGTCTGGGACCGGATTCGCGATCTGCACGATGCCGGCGAGACGGTTCAGGGCCGGGTGGTGCGCCGGATCAAGGGCGGGGTCATAGTCGATATCATGGGAGTCGATGCTTTTCTGCCCGGCTCGCAGATTTCGCTCCGCCAGGTGCCTGATTTCGACGCCCTCATCAACCAGATGATGGATTTGAAGATCATCAAGATCAATAAGAACCGCCGCAACATAGTTGTCTCGCGCCGGGTCGTGCTTGAGAAAGAGCGCGAGAAGATGCGTGACGAGCTGCTCAAGGAGATCGAGGTCGGTCAGATTCGCCAGGGTGTGGTCAAGAACATCACCGATTTCGGTGTCTTTATCGATATGGGCGGTGTCGACGGCCTTCTGCATATCACCGACATGTCCTGGGGCCGGGTGCGCCATCCTTCAGAGATGGTAAACCTGGGCGACACTATAGATGTCAAGATTCTGGATTTCGACCAGAACACCACGCGCATTTCCCTCGGGTTGAAACAGATGACTCCGTACCCGTGGGAAAACATCGAGGAGAAATACCCGCTCGGTAAGAAAGTCACCGGCAAGGTGGTTTCGATCACCGATTACGGTGCGTTTATCGAGCTGGAGAAAGGGATCGAGGGGCTGATTCACATCTCCGAGATGTCTTGGACCCAGCACATCAAGCACCCATCGAAGATCATGAACGTCGGCGACGAGGTCGACGCGGTGGTTTTGTCCGTAGATAAGGACAACGAAAAGATTTCGCTCGGCATCAAGCAGATGGAGCCGGATCCGTGGCTCACTATCGAGGGCAAATACCCGATCGGCAAGATTCTCACCGGCAAGGTGCGGAACCTGACCGCTTTCGGTGCTTTCGTGGAGCTTGAGGAAGGTATCGACGGCCTGGTGCATATTTCGGATATGTCCTGGACCAAGCGCATTCAGCACCCCTCCGAGGTGATGAAGAAAGGCGACGTGGTACAGGTCAAGGTGATCAGGATCGATCACGACAACCGTCGCATATCGCTGGGCTTCAAGCAGCTTGTCGAAGATCCGTGGCCGATGCTGGCCGAGCGGTTCAAGGTCGGCGCCGAGTGCCTCGGCACGATCAACAAGGTGTTCGACCGCGGCGTGGTTGTGGACCTCGGCGATGATGTCGAGGGGTTCGTGCCGACCAGCCAACTGGCGGGCCGTGACCTGACCGATCCCACCGGCATCTTCAAAGAGGGCGAGCAGATTCCGCTTCACGTAATCGAGTTCGACCAGCATCAGCACAAAGTGGTCCTCTCGGTTCTCGCCTATTACAAGAAACGGGAGCGCGAGGAATTCGAGCAGTACCTGGCGCAGCACCGTCCGGCTATGGCCTCTGTCGGCGATGTCATGCCGCAGGCCATAAAGGCGGCAGCCGAGTCCGCCCCTGCGGCCTCCGAGCCGGAAATGCCGGTGATGCCTGCCCCGTCGATGGATCAGACGGACGGCCAGATCGAGGCGGAAGAAGCATAGGGATCTGACCATACTCACAAAGCAGACGGCGGCCGCAGAAATTGGACCGCCGTCGTTTTTTGCTCGGCAGTCCCCGGCATTTGCACTGCATGGCCGGTCCGCCGGAGGCTTGCGTGGCCGGCAGACGGCCTCGTCTGCCGCATGCTGTCGCTTCGGCGCGCTTCATTCCAAGGGCGGACCAGGAGAGGCTGTCTCATAAGTTGGAAAAGTTGCGGCAGGTCCTTTGTAGCGTTCGTCGAAAGACGGACGCGAACGGAGTCCTGCCGCTGCAGTCCTCTCAGCGTCAATGGCGTCAGGTCACCGCCCTATCACTCCCGGTCTCCGGGAGTGATAGGCTACGGACCTGACACAACTCAAACCATGACTTTTGGGACAGCCTCAAGAGGTCTGCCGCCCACCGTACCTATAGGCGCTTGCCCAGGCCGTTGCGGATATGTACCATTGCTTAGTCCGAAACGTGATACTATGACCATGCTCACCAGTCCCACAGGTTTCTGGGCCGAACTGAAACGGCCGATCCTGGCGCTCTCGCCGATGGACGACGTCACTGACGCCGCCTTCCGGCTTTTGATTGCCCGCCTGGGCAAGCCGGACGTCATGATCACAGAATTCGTTTCGGTCGACGGTTTGTGCAGCGAGGGGCGAGAGCATCTGCTCAAAGACCTTCGTTATGATCCGTGTGAACGGCCGATTGTCGCGCAGCTATTTGGCAGCGATCCGGAGCTGTTCCGTCGGAGCGCGGAACTTGTCAGGGACCTTGGCTTCGACGGGGTCGATATCAACATGGGCTGCCCGGTTAAGGCGGTGTGCAACACCGGGGCGGGATCATCGCTTATCAATGAGCCGAAGCTGGCTCAGGAGATAATCCAGGCGTCAATCGACGGGGCGCGCGGCCTACCGGTGTCGGTCAAGACCCGTATCGGGTTCGGCAAGATTCAGGCTCAGGAGTGGGCCGCACAGCTGATTGAGGCGCGACCGGCCGCGATCACCTTCCATTTGCGCACCAGGAAAGAGCTGTCGCAGGTACCGGCTCACTGGGAAGAAATGCCCGCTATCGTTGCTCAGGCCAGAGGGAGCGGAGTGCTCATTCTCGGCAACGGCGATATTAAATCAATCGAGCAGGCCACACGCGTGACTGACGAGACCGGTTGCGACGGGGTCATGATTGGCCGGGCGATTTTCGGTAATCCCTGGCTCTTCAACCGCAGCCGCAGGCTGGCGAGTATCTCTCTGGATGAACTGCTCAAGACCATGCTGGTGCATTGTCGTCTCTATGACGAGGTGTTTAACGATGACAAGAAGTTTCTGGTCATGCGCAAGCACCTGATGGCGTACGCGTCCGGCTTCCCCGGGGCAAAAGACCTGCGCATGTCGCTGGAGAAAGTGTTCTCGACAGCGGATGTTATCGCGGCGGTGGAAGCGTTTCGTCGGCGAGCGGAAGGAGTCGCCCTTCGACAGACTCAAGGTGACCTGTGACGTGCGCGGCAGACCTCCTGGTCTGCCCGGTCTTAGCTTTTTGCCAGGAGGGGCAGACGAGGATGTCTGCCGCCCACAAGTATGAGCGGCGCGACGCAGAAAAAAGTCTCCTTCCACACCGTAGGGTGCCGGCTCAATCAGTATGAAACTGAGCAAATGGCCGCGGCGCTGTACTCTTATGGCTTTCGCCGAACTACGCGCCACGAACGAGCCGACCTATGTATTATCAACACCTGCACGGTGACCCGCCGCGCCGATACAGCCAATCTCCGGCTCGTGCAGAAGGCGGCGCGGGAGAACCCCGGTGCTAAAATCGTTCTGGCCGGATGCTATGTCGATGCCAACGCCAAGTGTGTCGGCGATATTCAGCATGTTGATCTCACCGTGGTCAACCGCGAGAAGTCTCAGCTTGCCGAAATCCTGTCTCGGGAGTTGTCCGACCTGTTTGAAGTCGAGCCGCGTTGCAACATAGGCGAGCCGCTTGATCTATTCGCGCGGCTCAATCGCGCGTTGTTGAAGATCTCCGACGGGTGCGACCAGCGGTGTGCGTTCTGCATTCTGCCAAGAGTGAGAGGTCCACTGAAGAACCGTCCGCCGCTGGAGATAGTCGACGAAGTTCGCCGGTTGCGGCAGCTTGGATTTGAAGAAGTGGTATTGACCGGCGTTAATATTGGACATTACCGGCATCGCACAGGCGCGGATGAGCCTGAGGCGCGTTCACTCGCGCAGTTGTGCCGGTTGATTTTGGATGAAACCGACCTGCCGCGCTTGCGACTGTCGTCGGTCGAGCCGCAGGCGATACGCGACGAGCTGCTTACTCTATGCGCCGAATCGGGAGGTCGAATCTGCCGGCACTTCCATATCCCTCTGCAATCGGGGTCATCGCGGCTGCTTCGGCTGATGCATCGGCCCTACGACCAACAAACGTATCTGAATCGCGTGGATGAGGCCCGCGCGACCCGTCCCAATACGACTATCGGTGCGGATATCATTGTCGGCTTTCCCGGCGAGACCGACCGTGACTTTGCGGAAACTCTCGCATTGGTCGATTCCGGCCTGCTTGACTATCTGCACGTGTTCAGCTACTCGGATCGCCCCGGCACGGCGGCCTCGGCGATGCAGGACAAGGTTCGGCCGAAGATTGTCAGCGAGCGACGAGACCTGCTTGTCGCGCTTTCCGATCGCCTTTGGGCAAACGCCCATGTGCGGCAGGTGGGGGAGACTCTGGGGGTGATCGCTGAGCGCGGAAGGCTAAACCGCACCGCCCGTTACGGTATCGCCGATAACTATATCAACGTGAAGCTGCCGACCGACTTCGCGGGCAGGCGGGAGATTCAGCAAGTGAAGATCACTTCCGCGACAGATGGGTATGCGGAGGGGGAGGTGGTTTCGCCACACTCGACAGGTATCCCAATCGTTCCGGTTCCTTTGGAAATTCTTTCCGTCCACACATCCTGACAATGGTCGGTCGCACTCAAGCGGTCGGCCCTAACGTCTTTAATCACAACAACATCCTCCGCGCGCCTCGCTCTCGGCACGCGGCGTGCAATTAGGCCCGTGGGAAAATGCTGTTTTGTAGAGTGCATTAATGGTAGCCGATACTGACAAGTCCAAAGAGACCCCGAAAGCCGACGAGGCCGCACAGGCCAAATCCGCGAGCGCCGGTAAGCCCTGGCTCAAATACCTGCTTCTTGGTATCGGCGGGCTGGTGGCGGTCGCGGCTATCGCGTTTGGCACGCTGATGCTGGCCGGCGGTGTTTCCGAGTCTGCGAGTACCGGTCAAGAGAGCGCCGAAGGTCAGACCGCGGTCGATAAGCCGCAGCCTTCAGACAGCCACATACCGCCTGCAGCAGCCGACACATCGATGAATCTCGACAGTCTTGCGGCGCTGATCGCGAACGACACCAGCCTGTCGTTTCTCGAACAGGGACAGGCGGCTTTTGAGTCGATTGTCTCGAACCTCGAAGCACTCGATCACGCCCCCGCCGAGACCATGCCATCGGACGACGCTGCGCTGATTACCTCCGATGATCTGGCGAAGAAAACTGACTGGGTGAAGCAGGAAGAAGCGCGCCTCGCCGCCCGCGCGGGCGAACTCGACGCGCGTGAAAAACAGCTCAACGTCAGAGAAACCAAAATTCAGCAGGGGATCGCGCGCATAGAGCAGGCTGAATCATCGCGTATCACCAAGCTGGCCGGGCTTTATGACAACATGGAAGCGAGCGCGGTCGCCAAGTTGCTGGCCAATCTCGATGACGAAACGGTGGTGGCCATTGTGCCGCGCATGAAGCCGAAAAACGCCTCGGCCGTGCTGGCGCTCATGCCGCCGGCCCGTGCCGCGAAGCTGTCCAAAGAAATGGTATCTATTGCGGATGACTGATGTTGCCGGTGACCACTAACATACTCGACCAACTGCTCGGCGGTTTTGAAACCAATCCGCTCGCCTCTGCAGGATTGACCGGTGCTTCCGATAAGGCGGCGCCCGGCGGGCTGTTGTTCGGTGAACTGATGGCGCAATTGTTTGCGAACGCCGCACCGGAAGCCACTCCGCACAATAATAAGATCATCAATAGTCTGTTCCCGTCAATTGACCAGCCGGCTGCACAGGATGGGGCTCCGGCTGGTCTGACGGTGTATTCGGACACATTAATAGAAACAAACCCTACCCCGTTGCCACTGCTCCCTCTCGACCTTCACTCGGTGACGAGTATCGAATTATCGTCGAACGCGGATTTGCCTCGAGCGCCGATTCTTCCGGCGGCCCTGAGGGCGGAGATATCTCCGGCGCAGTTTGAATTGCCTGCTATGCCTCAGACAATCACTGGAGCAGAGCTCCCGGCCGGAGTCTATAACATTTTAGACGCTCGCGTTGACGGCGGGCAGATCGTGTTAATAGCGACTGTGCCCGATTCCGCCGCTGAGCCGGTGCGTATCTCTGTCCCGGTACAGATGGTCCAGCAGGCTCTGACCGAGAGAACTCAAAGAGTCGATTGGGCTGCCGGTGATCCATGGAGTGCGGTACCGGTCTCAAGCGCTGAGAAGCTGGCGGTCAACCCACTCGATACGCTGCTGAGGAACCTGAACCTCAGGACACTTGAGATCAGTAATGCAGCCGATCTGCCGCCGGCGAAATCAGATCCCGCAGGCGTCGGTATATCGTTGATCACCGAAAACAGCGGCACGCGTCTAACCCTGTTTCCCAGGAGCGCCGGTCGGAACACCACTCAGGCGATCGCAGTCAGATCGCCGCTTGATTCGATTTCGTCGCTCGAGCCTTCCGATATCACATTTCCTGCGGATCATCCTGACTCGCAGGTGCCCGCCACTCAACTGGAAGCCGAAGTGGTGATGCCACAGAACAAGGTCGTTGCCGAACAGAAGTTCAATCTGTCCGAACGCCTCATGACCTCACTCAAGTGGGAGAGTCCGTCGAGCACCTTCCAGACTGCTCCGTCCGCGAATGACACTGGCGCCAACAATGTGCATGCCACACCGCGTCAGACGCTGTCTCCGACTGTCAAGCTAACCCTTCCGGAGGCGATCCACAGACCGCTTTTCTCGACCGGTCAGACCATAATGATCAAAATCGAGCCCGAGCACCTTGGCCCGGCGCGGCTTAATCTCTCGGTGCGGGATCACATGGTAACCGCGCGTGTCACGGTCGATACGCCCCTGGCGAAAGCGGCGGTGGAGCGGTCGCTCGATCAGCTCACCGAACAGTTGTCCCGCGCGGGGTTCGATGTTGATAGGATAGATGTGATGCTGAGTGATCACGGCTCCCGCGATCAGTTCTTCGACAGGCGGCCGCTCTGGTCACACGGCCACAAATTGCAGGACCGCCGCGAGGCCGATCAGTTTGATGCAAGCAGTGTCGTGTCGCCGTCACAGTCCATGATGGCCGTGAGGCAGTATGTCGAACACGACGGTGTAAATGTGCTGGCTTAGGAGGAATGGAAGATGTCGTTTGTATCACCAGTCAGAGTCGACGCCTCCGGTGTCGAGCGCAAAACCGGCAGCCAGCAGATGCTGGGCAAGGACGATTTCCTTCAACTGCTGGTGACCAAGCTGCAGTACCAGGATCCGCTGAAGCCGATGGAGGACGAGGACTTTATCGCGCAGCTGGCGCAGTTTTCATCGCTGGAACAGATGAATAATATCGCCGAGGGAATCGAATCGTCCAACCAGTGGGATTTCCTGCAGATGCAGTCGCTCAATAATGTCATGGCCTCGGGACTTATCGGCCGCGAGGTCACCGCCGATTTCAGCGGCGTCTATCTTGACAGCAGCAACCAGCCGAAGATTTCGTATACGCTGTCCAGTCACGCGGCCGAGATCGAATTCGAAGTTACCGACAGCCAGGGGAACCTTGTCGCCACCATTACCGAAAAGAACATCGGGCCGGGCGCGCACACGGTGCGCTGGGACGGCAAGGATAATCTCGGTAACAGAGCGCCCGAAGGGTACTACACGATAAAAGCGGCCGCCACCGGTTCCGACGATTCGGCCTTCACGCCGACCCTGCAAGTAATCGGTGTGGTGACGACAATTACCTATCGCGACGGTGCCGCCTATGTGATGATAAACGGCACTGAAATCTCACTAGGCGATATCCGTTCGGTTGGGCAACCTGATAACGACTAATCAGAGACCTTTGGCTATGGCAAACGCGGTCAAAATAAATAACTACACCAGGCCGGTGGACCTGCTCGAGATCGCCCAGCGCGACAAGGCGAGCCGGGCCCAGAAGAGCGGTTCGGTATCATTCAAGGAAATGTTCTCTCTGGAACTGGCCTCCGGGCGGGAAGTAGTCTTCTCCAAACATGCCAGTCAGCGTCTGCACTCAAGGGGAATCGAGCTTACGGCGGAGCAGTTGAGCCGCATATCTGAAGCAGTCGACAAGGCCTCCGCCAAGGGTTCGCGCGAGACGCTGATACTCACCGATGATGCCGCGCTGGTGGTTTCGGTGGCCAATCGAACGGTAATAACAGCGTTCGATCGCGAACACCTGCGCGAGGGTGTGGTGACCTCGATCGATTCCGCGGTGATTATTTGAAAACAATGAGATATAGAGATACACATAACCAACTCGGTTCAGGACTGGACCCCATTACAGATGGGGAGGTCTTGCGAGTACGCAAGGAGGTTGATGCACTATGATGGCATCATTGTTTGCTGGTGTTTCCGGGCTTAAGAACCACCAGGTGAAGATGAACGTAATCGGCAACAACATTGCCAACGTTAACACCATCGGTTTCAAGCCTGGTCGCGTGAATTTTCAGGAAGCGCTCGTTCAGACCACCAAAGGGGCGGGCCGCCCAAGCTCAATCATGGGCGGCACCAACCCGCAGCAGCTCGGCCTCGGGATGCAGGTCGGCACGATTGACAACATGTTCCTCCAGGGAGGCCTGGAGACGACCGGACAGATAACCGATATGGCGATCCAGGGGGCCGGTTTCTTCATCCTCTCGGACGGCAATAACAATACGTTCTACACCCGCGCGGGATCGTTCGGTTTCGATGCGGGTTCCAACCTGGTTGACCCTGCGACCGGCTTGTTTGTGCAGGGTAAGATGGCCGACTCATCGGGAAACATCCCGTCGCTGGCTACCACGGGCAGCATCATGCTTCCGTTTGGCCAGCAGGATCCGGCCAAGCCGACCGAGGTCATTCGGATGGCCAATAACATTGACGTCACCGCGAGCGATTCGCTCGCCTCGCTGTACTCGGCGGGATCATCGGGTGTGGCAGAAGTAAGTGGGTATGCCCTCGATGGTGTCGGCGGGCAGCATGTGATAGAGATCACCGGCACTCAGGCGGTCAATGCGTCGTTTACCGGTTCCACGCTCGGCAATGCCGGCGATGGCTCGAACACGCAGGTGGCGGCGCTGGGGCCGAACATGACGCTCGGCTCCCTGGGTGTGACGATATTTGATGACTTCGGTATTGCGGTCGACGGCGGCAGCGAGCAGAGAGTTTCGGGTCTAACGGCGTCATCCACGGTGCAAGACCTGTTAAATGGTATCAACCAGATCTCGGGCCTGACCGCCGAAATAGTCGGCGGCCAGATACGGATCACGCGCGACAAGGCTGGTGACAACCTGCAGTACTACTTCCAGAATATGACCGCCGGCCAGGTAACGCTTCACGCCAACGGCGGCGCTATCGCGGGCAATATCGCGGGCGTCCTGTTCGGCCTGAACGGCACCACGTTCCAGTCCGCGGGCGGCGCGGCAACCACATTCCAGGCGACCGACACGTTCACACCGTCGCGCGGCTTTGGTGCCGCCACCGGTCCGGTCACGAGCCTCCTCGACTTGGTCTTTGATGAAAGAACCGGTCTGGTGATTGGGCTGTCCGGCCTTGGCGGCGGCGGTGTGGAAATAAAAACCGATTCCTCGGGCCTGAGGGCCACCAGCGGAAATAGCCTGATTATCGATACCGAGGATACTCTACACGCGGCATCGATCAATGTGTTCGATTCGCAGGGCGGCAAGCATACGCTCACGATCGAGTTTTTCAAGTCGATCATCCCCAATCGCTGGGAATGGTCAGCCAGCACGCTGGGTGTTGAGGAAGTTACCGCCGGCCAGTACGGTTACGTGTCGTTCAATCGCGACGGCTCCCTGAATGCGTTCGAGTATTTCGGCGGCGCTGATTCGATTACGATTGATCCGCGCAACGGCGCCGAACAGATGGACATTCGAGTCGACGCCGGTTCGATTTCAAGTTTTGACGGACTGACCGGGTTCTCGGGCAATCACACTGCTTCGATCATCAACCAGGACGGTTACGGGCTGGGACTGCTCGACAAGATCGCGATCGACGAGTCCGGCAATATCTCCGGCATCTTCACTAATGGTGTGACCAGAATCCTGGCGCAGATCATGCTGGCCGATTTCAACAACCAGGCCGGTCTGGTGAAGGCCGGGCGGTCCTTGTTCCAGGAATCGCCGAACTCGGGCGATGCCATTGAAGGTGTTGCCGGTGCGACCATCTCAGGCCGCATTACCTCCGGCGCGCTGGAATCATCGGCCGTGGATATCGCCCAGGAGTTTACGGGCATGATCACGGCCCAGCGTGGTTTCCAGGCCAACGCCCGAATTATCACCACGTCGGACCAGATGCTCGACGAGCTGGTAAACCTGAAGAGATAGTGATTAGATGATACGTGTTACCCGCATAAGCGACGCCGAGTTGGTAATCAATGCCGACTTGATTGAGTTTGTCGAGGCGATTCCCGAGACCATGATCACGCTCACGACGGGCAAGAAGATCATGGTGCGGGAGTCGGTGGATGAAATCATCCAGCGGGTGGCGGAGTTCAAGCGGATGGCGACAGCCCGGGTGCACAGCCCGGGCGACGCCGGAGTAGCCGATAGGAGATAATTATGCCTCCTGAAGACGAGAAGACTACAATTGCCGGCAAGGAGGGCGCGTCCAAAGAAACGGCGCCCAAGAAAGGCAAGGGCAAGCTGTTCTTGTTCGCTGGAATCGGTCTCGGAATTGTCGTTGTCGGGGTCGCGCTGGCGCTGTTTGTACTCAAGCCGATGCTGGCCGGATCTGGTGATAACGCTGACAAGACCACCCAAGTGGATGGCAAGTCTGCCGCATCGGGTGAGCAGGCGGCGAAACCCGAACAGAAGAAGAAACCGCGCAGGAGCGGGGAGCATGGCGAAGAGGGCCGATCCCTCGTCTATGCCATCAAGGATATCGTGGTGAATCCGGCTGGTACTGGCGGCACCCGGTTTCTATCAGTGTCATTCGGTTTTGAGCTTGGCTCGCCCGAGCTGCGCTCGGAATTCGAGGAGCGCGAAGCGGTGGTCCGTGATGCGCTGATCACCATACTGTCGTCCAAGACTGTCGCCCAGCTCACCGATGCCAAAGAAAAGGAAATCGCGCGCCTGCAGATCAAAAAGCGCCTCGAGCAGTTGATGACCACTACTGACATTGCCGGCGTGTATTACACCGATTTCGTACTGCAATAGGAACCGATGCTGTGGCTAAGATTCTATCACAGGATGAAATAGACGCGCTATTGACGACGGTCTCGGCCGGGGAGAGCCACGGCCCCGAGGCGGGTCAGTTCCAGGATGAAAAACTTCGTTCGATTGTCGCCTACGACTTCAAGCACCCCAACCGGGTCTCCAAAGACCAGATTCGGACGCTTGAAAACATGCACGACAACTTTGCCGGGCATTTCGGCTCGGCGCTCTCCAGCATCCTGCGTACGATTGTCGATGTCGATCTGGTGTCTGTCGACCAGATCACATATTCCGAGTTCATCATGTCCTTAGTGACGCCCTCGTGCACGTACACTTTTGCGGCGCCGCCCCTCGACGGTGTATGTCTGGTGGACTTTAATCCCACCCTGACGTTCTCGGTGATCGATCGCATTTTCGGCGGCCATGGCAAAATAATGGAGACGGAGCGAGAGCTGACTTCGATTGAGCGTTCGGTCATGGCCAACTTAGTGCAGAGGATGTATCTCGAACTGCGCAAGTCCTGGGTCAATTTGGTTCCTATCGAGATTGATCAGAAGAGCTTTGAAACCAACCCTCAGTTCATCCAGATCGTTCCGCCCGGTGAGACGGTAGTGGTGATTTCATTCCAGATCAAGCTGTTCCAGGCGACCGGCCTGCTCACGATCTGCTATCCGTATGTTTCACTCGAACCGATTATCACGCGTTTGTCGGCCCAGAACTGGATCGACGCCACGAAGAAGAAGAATCTGGAGCAGGATCGAAGCACCAACGTGCACAATGTCAAGAAAGTCCCGGCGCAGGTAAGTGCCGTGCTTCTGAGATCGAAACTCAAGATGCGCGACTTCCTGCAGCTTGAACTGGGTGACATCGTGCCCTCAGAGAAGAAAATTGACGAAGCCATCGAAATCACCGTGAACCAGCGACGCAAGTTTATAGCCCGACCCGGTCTGGCCGGGAAAAAGCGCGCTTTCCAGGTCATCGCGGTGCGCGACAATATCGCCGAGGAGATGAGAAATGACTGACGAACAGGAAAAGGATTTCGCTGCCCAGTCTGACAATCCGAACGATTCAGGCAGCCCGGATTATCCGGCAAACGCCGAGAGAGCGGGTGGATCCGATGTGGGTGTCGCGGTCTCGCCAAGTTCCGAAGAATCGCGGCCGGTCACTAATGACGGCGATGCTTCCGAGGCGGACGCCGAGGCAGCCATGCTCGAGATGCTCGAGGATTTGCCTCAGGAGAATTCGCGCCCGAAGGCTGATGAGATCAACTTCAGCTCGACCTCGGCCTCCAAAGCCGAGTTCCAGCAGTTGCAGCAGCCGGTTACGCCGCCTGAGTCGCGCAATATCGAGCTGCTCATGGACGTGGACCTGCCTATTTCAATCGAGCTCGGCCGCACCAAACTCTCGATTGCCGACATCCTGGCGCTCGGACCCGGCTCGGTGGTAGAGTTGAACAAGCTGGCGGGCGAGCCGGTCGATCTGCTGGTCAATCAGAAAGTGGTCGCACGCGGCGAAGTGGTCGTGGTTGACGAGAATTTCGGGCTGCGCATCACCCAGTTGATGACCCCCGAGGAAAGGCTGCGCGCCCTTGCCGAAGAATAGCGCAAGCAATCGGCGTGTCTTTATCGCCGTGATTATCATCGCCATTCTGGCTCTGGCCGGAGTGACCATGATCGAAGTTGATCCCGCACGGGCCGATCGTGTGCTGGACGTCGACGCATTAGCCTCACAAAGTAAGCCGGAGGGAGCGTCGGCAGACGGGTCAGGTGTCACCCCAAAGGACGGCGAGGATTTGTCGCCAAAACCAAGTGTTGCCGCCGCCGTGACCAAGATGATAAGCGCTTTGGCGCTCGTGATTGTCGCTGTCTATGGCGGCCTGTATCTCCTGCGCAGAATGATGGGCCGCCGCTATGGCGGAGCGCACGGGATAAACACCCTGGAGGTACTCCAGACTACGTACGTGGGCCAGCACAAGGCAATTTCGCTGGTGAAAGTCGGCAAGCGCTCGGTGCTGGTTGGTGTGACTGACAATCAGATCTCGACGCTTACTGAACTTGATGCTGAGGAAACGGACGAAATCCTCGGCGAAAGCGCGCCGGCCAACACAAACGAGAGCTTCTCCCGAGTGTTCACCAGTGCCGCAGAAAAGCTGAAAATGCTCCGCCTGAAGAAGAAGCAGGCCGCGTTGGAAACGTAAAACAAGACCGACGACCTTCTGATCCTGCGGGATCAAATGCCTGCGCGCAACAAGGAAGTTGCCGCTGTCGCCGGTAAAGCATATAGGACATGAACAAGAAGCTGCGGATCATTCTAACTGGTCTCGCTGCCCTTCTGATGGCGGCGAATATCGCCACGGCCCAGACCTTGCCCAAGGTCTCAGTCCAAGTGGGGGAGTCTACCGATCCCGGCGACCTCTCCACTACGCTTAAGATCGTCATCCTGATGACCGTCCTGGCCCTGGCGCCGTCGCTGCTCATCATGGTGACATCGTTCACGCGCATAACCGTGGTGCTGTCGTTTTTGCGCCATGCCATGGGTGCGAACCAGATGCCGCCCAACCAACTGTTGATTGGGTTGTCGCTCATTCTGACGTTTTTCATCATGGCGCCCGCGGCCAACCGCGCGTACACCGAAGGAATCAAACCGTACACCGAGAAACAGATCTCCGGCGAGGAAGCTTACGTCAAAACCCTCGCGCCGTTTCGCGAGTTCATGCTGGCGCAAACCCGCGAGCAGGACTTGGCGCTGTTTGTCGATATAGCCGGGCTGAGTGCGCCCAACAATTCGGATGATATTCCGATACACGTGCTGGTTCCGGCCTTTGTCATCTCCGAACTGCGCACCGCCTTTCAAATCGCTTTCGTGATCTTCATTCCCTTCCTGGTCATCGATATGGTGGTCGCCTCAGTGCTGATGTCGATGGGTATGCTGATGCTGCCGCCGGTGATTGTCTCGCTGCCGTTTAAGATACTGCTCTTCGTACTGGTTGATGGCTGGTATCTGCTCGTGAAATCACTGGTCGAGTCGTTTCATGTGTGACGAGGATGATGTATGACACCGCAAATGGTGGTGGAAATCGGGCGTGAGGCGCTGACTGTGACGCTGCTCGTGGCGGCGCCGATGCTGGGCCTGGGTTTGGTTGTGGGGCTGATCATATCGATCTTCCAGGCGGTCACTCAGATCAATGAAATGACCCTGACATTCGTACCAAAAATTCTCGCCGTCGCTGCCGCGCTGCTGATCTTCCTGCCGTGGATGATCAACGTCATGACCGACTTCGCCCGCCACATGTTCGATCTCATTCCCGGTCTGGTCGGATAGTGGCGTCCAGCGCAACTGTTGGACAGCCGTGAACTATTTTCCGGCAATCAAGGCAGGATTTTCCCCACCAACCGAAAAGACCGGTCAACGCTCCCCGTTTTCGAATCTTAACTCGCTGTTCCTGAACAAGTTAATATAGCCGGGCCGTCCGTTTCACTTTGGCACAAGGCTTGAATTAGGGCGGGGGACGATAAGCCATACGTGTAAGTGGAAGGCTACCCCTTGTTCGATTTCATCCATTACGGCGCTGCGCAACTGCAGGTTTTCCTGCTGCTGATCATCCGCGCATCAGGCTTGTTCCTCGCCGCGCCGGTGTTCAGCCATCGCGCCGTCCCGGTTCAATTGAAAGTAGGACTGGTCGTGCTTCTCGCGGTGGTGACTATGCCGGCGGTCGCTGCTCTGCAGGTTGAACCGGCCCAGTCACTGGCCGAGCTGGCTACACTGGTGCTGCGGGAATTGATGGTCGGGCTGCTGATCGGGTTTGCCTTTCGCCTACTATTTCAGGCGGCGGAGCTGGCCGGTTCACTGGCCGGCTACCAGGTCGGGCTGGCGATCTCATCGGCGTTCGATCCGAATGTCGGCGAAGAGGTCGGCGCCTTCGGCCGCTACTGGATCCTCGTAGCCACGCTGGTCTTCCTGACCATCAACGGCCACCATCTGGTAATACGAGCGTTCAACGACAGCTACCGGGTCATCCCGCCGGGACAGATGCAGGTGGTAGACACCACCGCCGATCTGCTCATGCGCCACACCGCATACGTGCTGGTGCTGGCGATCAAAATCGCCGCGCCGGTTCTGGTGACGCTCGTGCTCATGGATGTCGCGCTGGGCACGGTCTCCCGGGTGATGCCGACCATGAACATCTTTATCGTCGGTTTCCCCCTCAAGATCGGCTTCGGCCTGCTGGTCGTGGCCATGTCCCTCCCGATTCTCGCCTATGTCCTTGAAAAGTCTACCGGCTATTTCGATAACGCCGTCCATGAACTCCTGGCCTCGATGGGAAAGGTGTAGCCGCTGATGGCCGACGAGAGCTTCCAGGAAAGAACGGAACAAGCCACCCCGAGGCGTCGCCAGAAGGCGCGCGAGCGGGGATCGGTGGCGCGCTCGGTCGATTTGACCGCGGCGGGCGTCATCTGTCTTGGCTTTACGGCATTGTTTTTGGTCGGCCCCGGTATGATCAGCCGCCTGCAGAATGCGTTGCGCTACACCATGGGCAATGCGCCGTCGATTGCGCTCTCCGATCCCGGATTCCAGACCACGATGGTGAACAGCGTGTACGATTTCTTCGCCGCCATGGGGCCGCTGTTTGTGGCGCTAACAGCAATCGGCGTGGGCATCAATGTGCTGCAGGTCGGTTTCAAAGTTTCGCCGAAAGCGATGGAGCTGAAGCTGGACCGCCTGAATGTCGCCGCCGGCCTCAAGCGTCTGTTCTCGCTTCGTTCCGCGGTCCAGTTGGTGCGTGACCCGCTCAAACTGGCGGTGGTCGGACTAGTCGCCTATCTGGCGATTCGAAGCGAATTTGACAGCTTCCTCCTTCTGGCCGACCTGAGCGTCCTACAACTCGGCGCCACCCTGGCGCGGCTGGCGCTCTTTATCGGTCTTAAGATCGGCGTCGCCATTCTGGTCATCGGCGTGCTCGATTTCGTTTACCAGCGTTGGGAGCATGAGAAGTCGATCAAGATGTCGCTCCAGGAAGTCAAGGACGAGATGAAGGAGACCGAGGGCAATCCGGAGATCAAGGCGCGCACTCGTCAAATCCAGAGACACAGGGCGCGCCAGCGCATGATGGCGGCGGTGCCGGAGGCCGACGTGGTGGTTACCAACCCGGTACACCTGGCGATTGCGCTCAAGTACGATCCGTCCGCCATGGATGCGCCCACCGTGCTGGCCAAGGGTCAGCGCCTGCTGGCGGAAAAGATAAAGCAGATAGCGCGGGATCACGGCATCCCGATCATCGAAGACAAACCGCTCGCCCGCGCTCTTTACAAGATGTGCGAGGTGGGTGACGTCATCCCGGCCAAGCTGTATCGCGCGGTGGCCGAAATTCTGGCGCATATCTATCGCCTCAAGGGAAAGGCGGTGCGGTAAGGCATGGCTGAACAACAGGGAGTCCTTCAGAGCCTGGCCCGGCGGTCGGATATCGTGCTCGCCGCCGGTGTTATCGCCATCGTCACGGTGCTGGTGATACCGCTCCCGCCGCGCCTGCTCGATTTCGCCCTCGCCTTCAACATCACCTTCTCGCTGGTGGTGCTGCTGACGACTCTCTACATCCGGCGGCCGCTGGATCTATCTGTATTCCCCGGGATGCTGCTCATAATCACGCTGCTGCGGTTGTCGCTCAACGTTGCGTCCACTCGGTTGATCTTAGGTCAGGGGTATGCCGGCGAGGTCATCAACTCGTTCGGCAATTTCGTGGTACAGGGGAACTACGTGGTCGGCTTCATCGTGTTCGTCATCCTGGTAGTTATCCAGTTTGTGGTGATCACGAAGGGCGCCGGCCGCATCTCTGAAGTGGCCGCCCGGTTCACCCTCGACGCCATGCCCGGCAAACAGATGGCGATCGACGCCGATCTTAATGCCGGCATCATTTCCGACAAAGACGCCCGCGCGCGCCGCGAAGAAATTGCCCGCGAAGCGGACTTCTACGGGGCGATGGACGGCGCTTCCAAGTTTGTGCGCGGCGATGCTATCGCCGGAATTCTCATCACGATCATCAATATCATCGGCGGATTTGTCATCGGCGTTGCCCAAAACGGTATGGATCTGTCCGACGCCCTGCGCACTTACACGCTTCTCTCGATCGGCGACGGGTTGGTCACACAGATACCGGCGCTGCTGGTATCCACTGCGTCAGGCGTGATAGTAACACGCGCCGCCTCGACCTCCAACATGGGGGTGGACCTTGCTCAACAGTTCACGCGGCAGCCGCGCGCCATACTCGTGTCATCAGTAGCCCTGATGCTTTTCGGTCTGGTGCCGGGGATGCCGACACTCACGTTTGTCGTGCTCGGTATGGCGGTCGGCGGAATTGGCTACCTGGCGCGGGAGTCACGCCGCAAGCAGGTGATTGCCGAAGAGGAAGTAGCTCGCGGTGAAAAGGCCAAAGCTGCGGCGCCGAAGGAAAGAACTGAGGATCTGCTCAAAATCGACACAATCGGGCTTGAGATCGGCTACGGCCTCATTCCGTTGGTCGATGTCAATCAGGGAGGCGATCTGCTCGATCGGATCGCCAATGTGCGTAAGCAGCTGGCCTCTGAGCTGGGTATAATCGTGCCGTCGGTGCGCATCCGTGACAACGTGCGCCTCCGTCCGAATGAGTACCAGGTCAAGATCAAGGGGATCAGAGTCGCCGGCGCCGAGCTGATGCTCGACCAGTTGCTGGCCATCAACCCCGGATTCGTGGATAACGAGATAGAGGGCTTCGCCGTCAAGGATCCGGCGTTTGGTCTCGACGCCCGCTGGATTATCCCCGCTTTGAAGGAAGTCGCCGAGGCGCGTGGCTACACCGTAGTAGAGCCGGCCGCCGTACTGGCCACCCACATTACCGAGTTGATTCGCTCCGCCGCGCCGGAGATTCTCACGCGTCAGGATGTGCAGCACCTGGTCGACACGCTCAAGGAAGATTATCCCGCGCTGGTTACCTCGGTCATACCCGAGATGCTCAGCCTCGGCATGCTCCAGAAGATTCTACAGGCGCTCCTCTCCGAGCGGGTTCCGATTCGCGATCTGGCCACGATTGTCGAAACCGCGTCCGACTATGCCGGCGCTACCAAGGAAGCCGATGTGCTCGCCGAGTACGTGCGCATGTCGTTGAAACGCCAGATCACGGAGATGACTAAAGACAACACCGGCAAGGTCAATGTCTTCACGATTGATCCCGCCCTGGAACAGCAGCTTGCCGAGTCAGTCCAGAACACCAAGCAGGGTCTCATGCTGGTACTCGATCCGCAATTGACCGAGAAGCTGCTCGAACGGATCGGCCGCGAGGCGGACAAGATGCAGACGACCGGTTTGACACCGGTTTGCATCTGCTCGCCCAACGTGCGGCTTGCGCTGCGGCGCCTGGTCGAGACGAGCTACCCCAGCCTGGTGATTGTCTCCTACAACGAAATTTTGTCCAACGTGGAAATTGTCTCTACCGGAATGGTGAGGTTGCAGGATGGTAATTAGATCCTACACGGCTGAATCAGTTGCCGCCGCTCTCAAGCAAGTGCGTTCGGAAATGGGCGGCGAGGCGGTGGTACTCAAGACCCGGATAGTCGACGCCGCCAACGGCGCCCGGCAGTACGAAGTGACGGCCTGCCTGGATAAACCGACAGTGCAGCAGGCAAATGTCGTGCTCGCGAACGAAAAGAGCGGTGAGTCGGCAAAGACTGAGTCGCCAAGGGCCGCCCGTTTCGACATTTCGTCGGGGCCCATCGCTCCGGTTGTTGAGTCGTCCGATATCGAAAAGCGCCTGAGCGCGATTGAAAACCTGCTGAGCTTGCTGGTGCAGGCCGCGAAACTCGATCCGGTCCACTTGCCCGAGGAACCGTCGCCGAGTGTCCGCGCCGCTGAGGCGATGCAGGCCGCTGACGTGCCCCACAGTTTCATAACTGAATTCTTCAAGTCATTGAGACACGATCTGCCGGCCCAATCTATCGACGACAAGACCATTCGTCGTCGCCTGATAGCACATCTTGAGTCGATTATCGATAAGAAGATTGAGTTGAAACGGGGTGACCGCGTCTTAGTGGCCGGTCCGGCCGGCGCGGGGAAAACGTCAATCATCGGCCGGATCGCGGCGGGCGTGATCGGCGAGCGACACCTGCCGGTGAAACTGATATCACTCGACAGCCACAAAGTCGGCGCCATGGACGAAATCGCGAGCTACGGCGACGTGCTCGGGGTGAAGGATGTTGCCGCTCACGCCGGCGACAAGGCGCAGTCCGAAGCGGACGGCGACAAAGTTACGCTCATCGATACTGCCGCGCTGCCGCGAGATCCCAAGAAACTCGCCGAACTTCGTCAGAAGATCCAGCCGATCCATACGACGTATCGCCTGGCGGTCTTCTCGGCCCTCATGCGGACTTCCGATGTCGATACCTATGCCCGTGAGCTCGCCTGGCTGAAACCGACCCACCTCGTTTTCACCATGACGGATCTCACCCGCAGACTGGGTTCGCTCTTGTCCGCTACCGCTTCCACCGGGCTCAAAATTACCATGATCACGAACTCGGCTAACGCGGCCGGCTCATCGGATGCACCCGACGCCGAATCGATCGCCGATATCATTCTCGGCCAGGAGGCGGGCCGTGAATAGGTTCGACTCGCCCGGTCGCGCCGAGGTGACCCCGGCGTTCAATCGCCCGATCGTCATATCCATCCTTTCGGGCAAGGGAGGCGTGGGTAAGTCGGTTATTGCGTTCAACCTGGCGGAGCGGGCCGTAGCCATTGGACAAAAGGTCTTACTGGTCGACGCCGACTTCGCCTGCGGCAACCTGCATGTCCTGGGCAATATCGATGCGTGCTATGGTCTGGAAAGATTTCTGTCCGACGAGAGTTCGCTCTCCCAGTGCGCCAAGGCGGTTAGTCCCGGATTGTCGATGCTCGCCGGCTGCCACATTGCTCGGATCGACGCCATGGAGAGCGTATCGCAGATAGCCCGGTTCGCCGCACGGCTTCGCCGCGAGGGCGCCGAGTATGATCTGATAATAATCGACCACAGTTCCGGAATCACATTGGCCGCCGCCATTATCGCGAGCGCGTCCGATCTCAACCTGCTGGTTCTCGTGCCGGAGTTGACGTCGATAGCCGACTGCTACGGCCTGTACAAATACCTCTATCAGACCAACCATTCGACTCAGTGTCGCTTCCTGTTCAATCGAATCGAAACTGATCACGAGGCCACGTACCTGTGGTCCCGTCTTGCGGCCATGGTCGAACAGTTTCTGGGCCGAACCCCGCAACTGGCCGGGGTGCTAACCGAGGACCAGGTCTTCCGTCAGGCCGTGGCTGCTCAGAAGCCGGTGTCCGTAGTCAGACCCGATTCACCGGTACTGAATTCACTGGAAAGACTCGTCCGCGGGCTGGTCGCAACAGAGGTCGACACACCTGCGAACCACCAATCCGAAGAAATAAATATTCTAACGGCAACAGCCGATACAAGGGAATAGCGTTCATATGGTTAAAACTGCAAAAACGACTCGCAAGATGACCCGCAAAACCAAAGTGACCCGCCAGGCGGTGACCACTTTGGAAGCCTCGGCCGCCGCCACACGCACGAACAGCCGTGGCCGTCGGTGGGAAGTAACCATGCGCGACTGGCGCCGGTATCAGCAGAATCCCACCGACGAAATGCGCCAGCGTCTATTATCGAAATATGTCCCCCTCGTGCGGAATGTGGCAACGCGCATGGCAATGGGCTTCCCGCGGTCGGTGGAGTTAACTGATCTGGTAAACACCGGCGTGATCGGCTTGATCGAGGCGTTCGGCAACTTTGACCCGCGGCGCGGCGTCAAGTTCGAAACCTACGCGGTGCCGCGAATCCGGGGCGCCATTCTCGACGAGCTTCGTGCGCTCGACTGGGTGCCGCGCTCTACGCGGGCCAGGTCGCGGGAAATCGACAAGGCCCTGACCGAGCTGGAAAACGTACTGGGGCGGGTGCCGGAAAAGTCGGAATTGGCCAAACATCTCGACATCAGCGAAGCGGAACTGTATCACGCGCTGGACGATGTCTCCGGCACGAACATCTTGTCGCTTGACGAGATTGTCTATCCCGAAGACGACAACCGCCAGGTTCCGAGGATCGAGACCGTGCAAGACAGCGGCAGCCTGAGCGTGCTTGGGATTATCGAACGAGGCGAATTGCATTCATTCCTGGTGACGGCAATCGATAACCTCACGCAGCAGGAGAAGCTGGTCATCAGTTTGTACTATTTCGAGGAGTTGACCCTGAAAGAGATCGGAGAAGTGATGGTGATATCCGAGTCACGCGTTTCGCAAATCCACACCCGGGCGGTAAAGAAACTGCGGGGTATGGTCAAAGAGCGATTCGCCATGGCCGGATGATAGCCACTCTTCCCGGAGGAAGAGCCATGCTGGGACCGGATGGAGTCGATCGGATACAACCTCTGCCGCATGACAAGATCATTCAGACGCAGCACGCTGATCCGGACAAGCGGCAGAAGTTCTCGCGGGCGCTCGAAGAAGAGGAAGAAGAATTGGAGCGACGGCGCAAAAAACAACCGCATGACCAGGTCAAACTCGAATCCGACAGCGGCACGGGCGGTCCTGCCGAGGGCGCCGATAGCGACCTCAATGAGGAGCAGTCGACCGGCAGTGATGAACAGACAGTGGAAGAGCCTAAACACATTGACGTGAAAGCATAGAAGAAACGGCAGGCATGACATGGACGTTTGGAACGAGCAATACGTTGACATCGGATTGACCGTGATCGGGTTCCTGGCAGCGGCGGGCCTGGGTATGGTGATACACTCGGCGATAGCGGGTCGCGCCCGACGAGCCGCTGTCTCGATTGGTGAGGTCGGCGGCGATGGCGCACCGGTGACGAATGCGAATGCCGCGCCCCAGGTCCAGTTTGTCGATTTGCGACGGCTCTCCGCGGATACAACGGGCGCAGGTAGGAGCAAATCCAGTGCAACAGCAACGGTCACTTCCGAGGGGCGGCGCGACCGAGTGGAAATCGTTCGCCTGGCTCGCCAGATGCTCAAGGCGGGCACGCCGGTCGAGACAGTGCGCCGTGCGCTGCCCATTTCTGAAATGGAGCTGGCCCTGCTCCAGAGCACGAACCCCAACTGATAATGCGGAGACCAACCATGGCGAGCGAAAGCCCCTTTTTGATTTTCAAGATTGAGTGTCCGGTCTGTAAAACGATCAATGAATTCGAGCAGATCAAGGTCGGTGCCTATGTCGAGGGCGGGCGCGATACCGATTTCTGCCCGCAGGACATCCAGTGGCGGTTTCCGAAGTATCAAGCTTATAACCCGCTCGTGTTCTTTACGGCCACGTGCAGCAACTGCTACTACACCCGCGAATTCACGAATAAGTATCGCGAATGGAAGACCGACAACGCCTTCCGCACATTCCAGCTAAAGAGTATCAAGGCCAAACATCTCGAGCAGTTGTCGGTAGCCGATTCGATTGTCCGCCGACTGGGCGAGGCGATCGACATTCCGCGTTATCCCAATGAGTCGGCCATCCTCAAGCTGCATCTGGCGGTTTTCGACGGCCTGATTGCCGACCGCCCGAGCTATCTGGATATCGGCCGGCTGTATCTCCGTATCGCCTGGGTGTTCCGAACCATGAATCAGGGGAGCGATCCCACCCTGGCTGCGCTGACCGGTCTTGTCCGCGATATCGAGAGTAAAGCCGCGCGCCTGGAAGGCGTTGTTGGAGAGTCCCAGCAGTCGCTCGATTCACTCAACGCGGCCGTCAAAGCTCAGTTTGTCGTGGATAATCTCTCCGCGGACCTGCAGTCGAAGATGTTCAGTTATCGCGACCGGTATGACAGCCGTCTGGCTGAAATGAACGATCTGATAAATCAACTGCGCGCAAAGCAGGGTGGCTTCAAATCGCTTATGAGCGAGTACCGCGAAGCGCTCCTCGGCGGAACCACCGCCCAGGGCCAGCCGGCCTATCGCGAATACACATCGCTGGCCGACTTCCTCCTGAAGCTGCAACAGGGATGGAACGGTATCGTGGTCAACGAGCGCGAGGCGCTGGAGCAGGCAATTCACCATTACAAAGAGGCTTTTGAAGGCGCCCGCGACATTGCCGCCGGTAACCAGCAAATTCAGGCGGCCTACCTTATCGCCGAGTTGTCGCGACGGATCGGCGACTTCGACGGGGCCCGCCGCTATTTCACCAGCACCATCAAGGCCGGGCAGGAATTCATCTATCAGAACCGCCAGGACCCGTCGCGCACGCAACTGGCCCGCAAGATCCTCGAGCTGGCTATCGAGCAGGGAAGGGTCAACCTGCAAGCGACAAAGGCGGACTAGCCGGATAGGAATCAAGTCACCGTGCACGCCGTAAAGAACCAGACCATCGTCGAGCTCCAGATCTGGGATCGCGTCTCTATTCTTGTAGGTTACGGCCACGAGACCGGCGTGTACGAGGCCCGCGTAGAGGATATCATAAACGGTGGTATAATCATCACCAATCCGGAGTTGATCTCCGGCCACACTCTACTTAGGAACAACCTTCCCGTGATCGTGCAATTCACGCGTGATGACGCCGCCTATCAGTTTCGATCACGCATTCATGTGCACGGCGACAACCGGGCCCGGAGGATCATCCTCACTCCGCCGAGCGGATTCCAGCGCGTACAGCGGCGCATGTTCGCCCGGATTGATCTCGCGGTGCGGATTGCTTATGCGATCCTGCCGGTTGACGGAAGGTGGGAGCTATGGCAGAGGGAGGCGGTCTGGATTGAAACCGAGACCGTGAACGTCTCCGCCTCGGGTGTGCTCCTGCGAGCGCGCCACCGCGGGAAGGTAGAAGACCTGATTGCCGCCCGCTTCGATATCGCCGGCCCAACCGACTTTCCAACTGACGTTATTGCGGTCTGCCGTCGGACGATCGAGCAGGACAGCTGCTTCCTCGCCGGTTTTGAGTTCATACTCAGGGACGATCTGCACCGATACTTTTCCCGCCGTGACCTGGGACGTATTCCCAGGAAGTATCGCTGTTTCGATCGTACGGCCCAGGACCGACTCGTAGCCTACCTCTTTCATAAGCAGATCGAGTTCAGACACAAGGGGCAAACCGGAGATGTCGAAGGCTAACCGGATAACGACAATGTCCAAGTATGACTTCCAGGTGGGGAGCCTCGACCTTTCGCAACTGGTCGGATTCCACGTAAGGCTGTTTACCAAGCAGTTCCCCGGCCGGGAGCTGTACGCGCGCATTGTCGCCGCTGTGGGGCAGAAGTTAGTTGCCGAAGGCGGCCAGCGCAATGACGTCATAGATAATCTCGTTAACAACCAAACCGTCGTGCTGCAGTTCCCTTATCGCGGGGAGACCATCTCCGTGAAGGCCAGACTGCAGAAGTCGGGCGGCGGTCAGTGTGCTTTCGATCTGGATGAAAAGGCTACGCCGCTCTCACAGCGCCGATTCCATCGTGTGAGCCTCACTTTCAAAGTCAACATGGCGTCATTTGCCGCGGCAGGCGTTCTCACGCGCAAACTCGACCGCCTGCGCTGGATGGAGACCAATCTGGTGAATTTTTCTGCCGGCGGGGCGCTCCTCTCGGTACCGACCATCCTGCCGGACACCGTCCGCTTGCTGGTTAATATCCAGCCGGAAAACTTTCGGTTTCCGACTTTGATCATGGCCGGAGTGCGCCACAGCTATCAGTATGATGATATCAATTGCCGCGCGGGAATAGAGTTCGTCACGAAGGAAAACGCCCAGCGCATGCTCTCGCCGTATCAAATGGCCGAGATGCCGCCGGTACTCTTCAGCTATACCGCGAATAATCGCGAGACGCTCAACCACAGCATATATGAGTGGGACAGATTACTTTCGAGCACTGCCAATACAGGAGCCAATAATGAAAACTGACAGGAAAACGAGGCACATCAGGGACGTCGCTGCCGAAAAGGCGGTAATCCGCGCGCGCCGGCCATTCAAGGTTTCCCAGGAAGAGAAACGGCGCTTCATCAGGCTGGAGATTTCCACGCCGATGTCGCTGCACAAGATCAAGGATCGTGACGGCCAGTATTGGACCCACGGCGACTGGCAGACGATTTACGGCTCCATCCTGAACATCTCGGCCGGCGGCGTGCTGGTGGACCTCGATCAGGTTATCGAAGAAGGCGACGTGGTTTCGATGCACTTCACGCTTCAGGGCGTCGAAGGACTCGACAACGTGCTTGGACTGGTTAAGCGGGTCGATATCGACTCCGAGGGCTGTCTGGCCGGTATCGAGTTCATCTCGCGGGAATTCCTGGTCGATTATCTTTCGCAGGCTGAGCTGGAGCTGCTCGGTAAAGAATACACCAACTTCGACTACTCCATCCGCCGGGTTCTGGATCGCTACGTTTATCACGAAACCACCTCGACGGGAGTGTGAGTATGACGTTGCAGCGGCTGGTACTTATTGCGGCGCTTGGGTTGTTGGCCTGCGAGGCCGGCTTCGCCCTGCCGCGAGCCCTCGTGCTCAGGATAGACCAGGCCGACCTGGCCTGGGGCGACAGCCGACTCGTGGCCAAACTGACCACGGCGCTCACTCGTGATCCGGAAATCAGAGTCGTCGTCGCGGATCACCAAGTTGACAGCTTCCGACCCTTCCCGCCAGAACTCCATAATCTGGACTCGCTTCTGGACTGGGGAACAGGGGTTGGCGGCCGCTACTTGCTGTTGATACAGGTCGACCGCGAAGGCCTCGAGTGCCGCAAGACCTTCAGCGTACCGGTGCTCTTTCACCGGTGGGAAACACTGGCAGTTATTACCGGAGAGATGCGCCTGATTGATCTGCAGAAGCGCCGTTTGGTGCTGGCCGAGCCGTTCCATGAGAAACTCACTGCGTCGCGCCAATTCCAGAGCTCATCGGAGGACAACAGCCACGATCCCGCACTGCATGTCAGCGCCGGAGAAAAGACCGAGCTGTTCGACGCGCTGGAGAGCCGGCTGGTCGATCAGTTGTCCCGAAAAGTAGCGCGTCACACGAGGGGTCGCTGATGGCCCAGCCGGTCGGCGCCTATGGGGAATCCGGCGACAGCCCCGTCACGAGAGCGTGGGAGAAGATAGAGCTGATTGCCGAGATCTCAGCCGCCTGTCGCAGTCTGAGTCCGGAGACGCCGCACTTTGTCGATGTGCTCCGCCTTATCCAGACCGTTGTGCCGTTCGACGCAGCAACCCTGTATCTCCGCGATTCCGACTCGGGGCGCTTTTTGGTAAAAGCGATCCTGCTGGACGAAGTGGCGCCGCCTCCGGCTCTTGTCCTGCGAGACGAGGCCTTGCCCGACCGCTGGAAACCTCACCTTCAGCAGCCGGTAGTGTGGTCGTCGGGCGATGGCGAGGCCCCGCAGCCTGAAACCGAGTTTGCCGCGATCATGTTGCTCCCGCTGATACTTGAGGACAAAACCATCGGCCTGTTGTGTCTGGGTTCGTACTCACCCGGCATCCTGGTCACTCGGCAGATCAAATTGATGGCGGTAGTCGCCGACCAGTTGGCCGTATCGATAGAGAGATTCGAGCATATCGCCCGGATCGAGGCCCAGAACCAGGCTCTCATGCGCGCCCAGCAGCAACTGCAGATCATGCACGAGAAGCGAATCGCCGATGAGAAACTGGCCGCGGTTGCCGAACTGGCGGCGTCAATCAACCACCAGATCAATAATCCGCTTTCCGTTGTCGTGGGTAACATCGACTGCCTTACGCTGGAAGAGCCCCGGCTCAGCGACAAATCCAGGGAACGCTTGAAGCGGGTGATGAGCGCGGCGATGAAGATTGCCGAGGTCAACCGCCGCTTGCTTAATATCCAAACCATAGTGACAGACGCCGCGAGAGTGATGTCGCCGGGCGCAGTCAGCGGTTCCCCATCGGGGATCGAGGGGTGAGGGGGCAGCCATGGAAAACAGTTTACCACGCGCCGAACAGGGAATTCGCAGCGACGCCCTCGCCCTGCTCGAAACCGTCGATGCCCTTGGCGAACAGACCAAGGACCTGGCGCTGAACCTGGCTCTCTATCTGGCAAAGGTCAAGGCCCGCAAGTCGTCGGAGAAACTGCGCCGGATGGAGCCGGAGTTCATCCGGCTGGTCAACGGCACGGTCAAAGTGGTGCAGGAGTTGACGGTCATTTTGAAAGCGGCCCGCCACCAGGAAAAGATGGTTTTCGAGCCTCCGTCGTCCGACCCTAGTGCCGATCGGCTTCTCTCGCGCCTGGAGGCGATCGCCCTGCAATGCAGCCAAATACTGGAATCGTTGCACCAGAACAGAGACTTGCTGGGATGATCTCGTGCCCGAAGGCCGCCCGGGCCGGGCTGCGGCTGAAGAAAGAGGAAGCGAAAGTCGATAAACAGTGTAGAGTCGGGAATATCCGCGTCGAATCCCAGTGGGGCTTCCGGGCGCCGGTATCCTTTTGTCTGAGAGTGGCTATATGACACAGACCAGCCTTGTCGAACTGACTGAGAAAGCCCGAAAGCGGGGCCAGCCGTTCCGCATTCTCATTGTTGACGATGAGCAGTGGATTCGCGACGTCTTCCGCGATTTCTGCGGCCTGTCTGATGCCTTCGAGGTGGAAATGGCCTCCGGGGGCGTTGAAGCGGTCGCCAAGGTCAAGCAGGCCGAGTATGATCTGGTGACACTCGACTTAATCATGCCGGAAATGTCGGGACTCGAGGCTCTGGACCAGATCAAGAAAGCATCGCCGCGCGTGCCTATCATGGTAATAACCGGCAACGCCACCGATCGCCTGGTCAATCAGGCTGGAGTGCTGGGAGCCTGCCGGGTCATGTATAAACCGATTCAGTTGGAAGAATTCATCGCGGAGGTGGCGTCGGCGCTTTCGCGCTGAGAATACGATCGGCCGCCAACGATCCCCGCATTTAGCCGACCACAGCCCAAACTCATGAGATAGGCACCCTGTGAAAAGAGAAATTGTCATACTTGTTGTCGACGACGAGCCGATGATGCAGACGCTCCTGGAGAAGATCCTGACCCGCGACGGTTACCGTGTCCTGGTCGCCAACGACGGCGCTGAGGCGCTCCGTACGATGTCCACCACCGATGTTTCGATCGTGATTTCGGATCTCCAAATGCCCAGCATGAGCGGAATGGATTTGCTCAAGGCCTTGAAGAAAGACTATCCCCACCTTGGCATCATCATGATGACCGCCTACGGCGACACCTACTCGGTCAAGGACGCGCTCCTACTGGGCGCCGATGAGTATATAACCAAGCCGTTTAAGAGCTTCGAGATTTCCATGGTCGTAGAGCGCGCCTACTGGCGCCTGCTGGCCAAGGAAAACAGACTGGCCACCGAAACGGATTGAGGGTTTCACAGTGGCGGACACGGCTACCAGCAAGCGAACCAGAGTCGCGGTCACGATCAGCAAAGACAGCATGACCGCGTCGATCTTGCTCCGCGCCCCGCAGGACGGCGACGGCCCGATTACTTTCGAAGAAGTGATGGAGGAGCTAAAGGCGAATAACGTCGCCTTTGGAATCGACCAGGACGCTATTCGTGAAGCTGTCGCAAACTCGACGTTCAACACGCCGCTGAAAGTGGCGTCGGGCCGGATGCCCGAACGCGGCGCCAACTCGACTTTCGTTTATAACTTCGATACCAGCGCCCAGCACGTGCCCAAAGAGGGCCCCGACGGCCACATCGATTACAAAGACATTGACTTCATCCAAAACGTCGAAAAAGGCGCGGTACTTGCTACCCGGGTGCCCGCCACAGCCGGACGACCGGGCGTGAATGTGAGGGGGAAGGAGATTAAAGGCCCCGATGGGCGCGACGTGCCGTTCAACAACGGCGTAAACACCGAAGTCTCCAGCGACGGACTCTCGCTGAGCGCCACCGCCTCCGGAGCGATCCAGTTCCAGTACGGCAAGGTGTCGGTAATGGACATAATCACCATCAAGGGTGATGTCGACCACACTGTCGGCAATGTCGATTGCCGGGGCTCGCTCCGGGTGAGCGGCAGTATCAAGGCCGGATTCAAGATCACTGTCGACGGCGATCTTGAAGTCGGCGGGAATATTGAAGACGCCGAGATCCACGCCAAGGGCAATATCATGGTCAAGGGGGGCTTCTTCGGTGAGGGCGGTGGCATCATGGAGGCCGGCGGCGATATCACGGTGAAATATGCCGAAGGGCAGCGTCTTGTCGCAGGGAACGAAATTCAAGTGGGCGGCGAGATTGTCAATTGTCGGGTCGAAGCGGGTGAGCGCGTGGTGGTCAAAGGTCGTCGTGGAAAGATCATAGGTGGCACCGTAAGAGCGCGGTGCGAGATCAGGGCGGCAGTGTTGGGATCAGAGGCCGGCACGCACACCGAATTGCAGGTGGCCTACGATCCCGAATTGATCCGGCAGTACTACGAGGCTACAAGAGAGTCGCAGCGCATCCAGGGCGACCAGGCCCGGATCAAGGACGCCCTCTATGTGCTGTATCGCCTGCAGATGGAGAACAAGTTGTCGCCTGATAAGAAGGCCGCGCTTGTCAAGCTCGAGCAATTCCAGAAGGAAGCGCCAGAAAACCTCGAAGCACTCAAAAAGCGCATGGCCGAGATCGAGGAAGAACTCCGCAAGCACCACGACGCTGTTATCATCTGCGAGGAAAAACTCTATCCCGGAGTGAAGGCCGCGTTCGGCATTGTCTACCGGGAGATGCTTGAGGAAAACGGCCGCTGCAAGCTCAATCTCGAGGCCGGCAAGGTGCTGATATCAGATTTTCGGGGCGCCTAATCGGCAGGATTCCAACACGGCAATCCCAATCCACCGCGGCCCGCGCGGCAATCTCAGTGACCGGCGGCCACCTACGTCAGGCGAGCGCCACCTGTTAAGCCAGAGGGGAGAAAAGGCTTGCCCGTGGTGCGGCGAGCGCTATTTTGGGGTGTCGAACCGGTCTCTTGACGCGGAGAGGTGGCCGAGAGGCTGAAGGCGGCGGATTGCTAATCCGTTATAGGGTGTAAAGCTCTATCCAGGGTTCGAATCCCTGCCTCTCCGCCAGAATGGGGTGACATACGGAACATGAAGGGCGTTTCGGAGACCGCGAGGACCCACGCCAGAGCTGTGGGCTACCGGGTGGACCGCCTCGGTCGAGGCCATCATGAAGAAAATATCCAAATGTAAAGAAGCGTTAGATACAGGACACTAGAATGTTCGTCAGCCTTCGGCTGGAGTTTGGATAATAAGGATGAATGCGTCCTTCGGACGTGGATTGATATTTCCCGCGCTGCGCGCGGGGGAAAACCAAAGGTTTCCTGATGGGGTAACGGAATATGGGGTTAAGTGGTTATTATGTAATGGATTGGGTTGGAAGGAGAGAGGTGATAGGCACAGGAATCGGAAATGGAAAGCGAAGTCACATACGGTTTCTACCACTCGAGGCGCTGAGGTCGACTCTAGTGCACCCATGCTAACACCACTGTTTGTCAACGTGTCCACATCTAACAACTTTTCTCTTGACAAGTATCGCTTTTGATTATATGGAGATGTAAGGAACTTAATTGGAGTCTGCCTATGGGGACTCGCAGGCGATATAGGGTGTATTACATTATGACGCTGAGTCGGAGGCCGATTTCGGGGTGAGCCATCACAGTTCTGGTTACAAAGCCACCATACTCCACTTCTGGGCTCGAACGGGTTTTGTTGGTCTTACTCTCCTTGCTGGCTGTTTTCTTCTGACAACCACTCTGGCGGAGCCCCTGCAGACGCTGCTGTTTCGCGAGGGTACGGACACGTTATCCATGCTTGGGAAGAACCTCTGTGGCTTGGGTGATATCAACGGAGACGGTTTCGACGACGTGGCCTTTTCCTCATACCAGCCACTTGGCACTTACGTCTACTTTGGTGGAAACCAGGCAGACACTGCCCCAGCCTATTTCTTGCGGGGTGTTGGGAACATGGCGGCGGGGGTTGATATGACAGGTGATGGTATACCCGACATTGCAATTCAGTCGCCTGAAGATCGAGTTCTTCTATATCGCGGCTTAGGCGATTCTATTGAAAGTGTGCCTTCGGATTCGATCCAGCCTCCCATAGCTTACCGCTATGGCTATTCAGTTAGAACCGGACTTGTCTCCAATGATGCTGTAGGTGATTTAGTATTGATCGACTATTTATATCCTGGTGGTGGGAGGGCTTATTATTACGAAAATCCTTTCACCGCCGACAAGGAACCTGACTGGTCTTTCACGAACCAGAATCTTTCGCATGTTCTAGGTAACGTCGATTTCATAGACTTCGATGGAGATGGTTTTCAGGACATAGTACTCTCTCGTCTGGCAGATCTCGATTCCGTCAGTGCCGTTTACGTTTTCAAAGGCCCGAGTTTCTCTGGTGTGCCAGACATGGTTATTGGTGCTCCTGTGGAGCTGGACACTCTTGGTTATCCAGATGGTAGAAGTAGTTTTGCCCGTCGTGCCTTGAATATTGGTGACTTCAATGGTGATGGATGGGAGGACCTAGCAGTCCTGTACAAGGCCACGTCTGTACTGTACTATGGAGGTCCAACATATGATACTGTTTTTGACCTAGTTTCCGAGGTTCCTAGCTGGGCATTTTCTTCGGCAGGCGACGTCAATGGCGATGGATGGAACGATTTTCTGTGCGGTTTTACACGCACTTGGTTTGGTGCTCTTGATTTGTTCTTAGGGGGTGTCCGGGCCGATTCGGTTTCGGATTACACCGTTTATGAAAGTGATTTTGCTCCGTACCCCGACCACTCTATAGGAGCTGTCGGCAAAGTGGTTGCGTCTGCTGGGGACTTCAATAATGACGGATATGATGATCTTCTTGTTGCGAACGAGAACAACGAATGTTGCGATTGGGAGTTTGGTTCCGTTTACGTTCTGGCTGGTGGTCCTCAGATAGTAGTACCGGTGATTGAACAAGAGCCTTTAGCACTTCCTGCCAAATTCGTCTTGCGCCAGAATTATCCGAATCCGTTCAACCTAGCTACCACGATTAGATTCACTGTGCCAATTCGGCTGCACGTTTCTGTCCACATATACAATTCGCTGGGAGAGGAAGTTGCTACGCTTCTTGACCGAACTATCCAAGCGGGGGATCACACTGTTACGTGGAATGGACGAGACGCGAAGGGAAAGGAGGTATCCAGCGGTATTTACGTCTGTGTCCTTTCAGATGGAATGAAGACATATTCGATTAAGATGTTGCTTCTCAAATAGCTAACTTTTGCCAAGGAGGGATTTGTGCGGATTCTCTTCTCACTCTTTGCGTTCGTCGGTGTCACTTGCTTTGGGATTACAGCATTGGCTGATGAGTTTGTAAAGCTAGCATATTTTGACCCTTATCATATATTAGCGTCCTTCGCAGATCCTAACATGAGTTAATTTCAAAAGGTGTGGAAATTGGCAAAAAAGTAGCGTAGCCTTTCGGTGAGTTTTTAACCGAAACCGGTCCCGCTGGAGGCGGGGCCAAACGAAAGGATACGCTGATGGCAAAGTATCAG